>NZ_JBEXUS010000075.1:0-40363 GCF_040614455.1 Nocardia sp. NPDC005978 | reverse complement strand
CCTCTCACACGGGGGTGTGGAAGATCGGAACCAATAAATTATTGGCACTGACATTCATCGACACACTATTGAGTTCTCAAAGAACAGGCGCACACAGAACTTCGCGGGCTCAATGTCCCGGATAGTCTCTGAGGCAACTTTTCCAGCCTAACGCCTGTCTCCCATCGAGTCAAACTCGGGGTTCCAGATCGTCTTGCCTGTCTGCCAGGCGCTCCTCGTACTACCTCGTTTCCGGATCCGCGTTTCCAGCCTCTGAGCTGGGCGTTCGGCACCCGGTCGGTGTCCGTGTCGCTCTGACCTGGAATAAGTTACGTGCCGGGAAACGGAACGTCAAATCGCCTGGTCACGCACCCATCAGCGCTGGTCGCGGGACCGCGTTCAGGGGCATTTCCCGACCCGGGCCACCCAATTGTGACCCAGGTCATGGAAATTCGGGTTCGAGCGGATCAGCCTGCCCGGCGGGCGCCGGCGAAATTCTTCTTGCCCCGGCGCAGCACCAGCCAGTGTTCGTGCAGGTAGTCGGCGTCGGACGGGGTCCACTCCAGGTCGGACACCTTCTGGTTGTTCACCGCGACACCGCCCTCGTTGACCGCGCGGCGGGCCGCGCCGCGGCTATCGGACAGACCGGTCGCCACCAGCAGGTCGACAATCGTTGACGCCGAAGTGGATTCGGCGACCTTGCCGTCGACCGCGGCCTCGGTGAGCGCGGCCGCCAGGGTGGATTCGTTCAGCTCGGCGAGTTCGCCACGGCCGAAGAGCGCCTGACTGGCCAGCTGCACCGAGCGGGTGTTCTCCTCCCCGTGCACCAGCGTGGTCATCTCCGCTGCCAGGCGGCGCTGGGCCTCGCGGGCGTGCGGGCGCTCGACGGTCGCCTGCTCCAGCTCGTCGAGTTCCTCCCGCGAGAGGAAGGTGAACCAGCGCAGGTAGCGGACGACGTCGGCGTCCGCGGTGTTCACGAAGTACTGGTACCAGGCGTAGGGACTGGTCATCTCCGGATCGAGCCAGAGGCTGCCGCCGCCGGTGGACTTGCCGAACTTCTTGCCGTCGGCCGAGGTCACCAGGGGAACGGTGAGCGCGTGCACGTGCTCGCCGTCGACGCGGCGGTTCAGTTCTACGCCGGCGATGATGTTGCCCCACTGGTCCGAGCCGCCGACCTGCAGCCGGCACGCGTGCTTGCGGCGCAGTTCCAGGTAGTCGTTGGCCTGCAGCAGCATGTAGCTGAACTCGGTGTAGGACATGCCGTCGCTCTCGAGGCGGCGCTTGACCGTGTCGCGGGCGAGCATGACGTTGATCGAGAAGTGCTTGCCGATGTCGCGCAGGAAGTTCACCGTGCTCATCGGCCCGGTCCAGTCCATGTTGTTCGCGATGATCGCGCCCGTGGGGGAATCGTCGATGTCGACGAACCGCTCGAGCTGCGAGCGAATGCGCCCGGCCCACTCGGCCACGGTGTCGGTGGAGTTCATGGTGCGCTCACCCACGTCACGCGGGTCGCCGATGAGGCCGGTGGCCCCGCCGGCGAGCACGACCGGGCGATGTCCGGCGCGCTGGAAACGCTTGAGCGCCAGCAGCGGGACAAGGTGCCCGGCGTGCAGGCTGGCCGCGGTGGGATCGAATCCGGCGTAGAGGGTGAGCGGTCCCTCGGCCAGGTCCGCCCGCAGGGCGTCCAGGTCGGTGGACTGCGCGATCAAGCCGCGCCAAGTGAGTTCATCAATGATGTCGCCGGTCACCGTACCCATCTTTCCGCACGTCGGTAGCTCGCCGACGGACAGGTCGGCGGCGGGTCGGACCCGCGTGCGCATTGCCCGGTGGGCGGGCGGGTACACGGGGATTCCGCCGCCGATTGTGCGCGGTGGCGCGCCCGGGGTCGAGGCATTATTCGCCCGGGGCGCGGTTACCCCTCGAATGCCGCTTTCAGCGCTGTCAGGTGCACGCGGCTCGCGGACGCGGCGGCCTCCGGCTTGTGCGCGCGGATCGCGTCGTAGAGGTGTTCGTGCGCGTGGTGATCCGCGCGCGGGTCGGCCATCGGTTTCAGGGTGAGCATGTCGATCATGGCGCGGCGCGAGCGCGGGACGAAGGCATTGAACATCTCGAGGAGCACGTCGTTGTGCGCGGCGGCGATGACCGTGCGGTGGAAGGCGGTGTCCGCGTCGACCAGGGCTTCGGTGGTGGCCGCCTCGGTGCGGGCGTTCAGGGCGCGCAGCATGGAGCGCAGGTCCGCGGGGGTGCGGCGCGTGGCGGCCAGGGCGGCGGCTTCGGCCTCGATGGCGATGCGCGCCTCGATGACCATGACGATGTCCGCGCGGCGCAGCACGGTGTCCCAGTCCTCGACGGGATCGAGTGAGGTGACGAAAACGCCCGCGCCCTGGCGGCTTTCGAGAACGCCGCGGCCGGAGAGTTCGCGAATGGCCTCGCGCAGGGTGGAGCGCCCGACGCCGAGTTGCGGCGCCAGGGTGGTCTCCCCGGGCAGCTTGTGCCCGAGTTCCCATTCCCCCGCCCGAATCCGGGCCAGCAGAACCTCGGCGGCCTGGGTGGCGAGCGGGTGTCGCTGGACCTGCGCCACAACTTCTCCACTTCTCTACTTGTCTGAGGAGTTATCACCCTCTAGTCTAGGTCACATGGAACAGGGTGTGCTGCTTCTCCTTCGCTGCCGCAGCGGGGTCTGATCGACCGGCACCCCGCTCGCGGGTGCTGTGGCGCGCCGGTCCCTCATCGACGCGAAAGCGCACGGCACACTCGTGAACACTTCTCCGCACTGGAATCGACAGCAACCCTCCGCCATGCCCTCGCATCGGTATCGCGATGTGCACCAGCGGGTTTCGGTACCGCTGACCGATCGGCACTGGCCCGCCAACACCATCACCGCCGCCCCGCTGTGGGTGCCGGTCGACCTGCGCGACGGCAATCAGGCGCTGCCCGAACCCATGGACCCGGCGCGCAAGCGCGAGTTCTTCGAGCTGCTGGTCGGCATGGGCTACAAGGAGATCGAGGTCGGCTATCCCAGCGCCTCCCAGGCCGACTTCGACTTCGTCCGGCTCATCGGCGCCGAGCGCCTGGCCCCCGAGGACGTGTCCATCGTGGTCTTCACTCCCGCACGTCGCGATCTCATCGAGCGGACCGTGGAATCGGTGCGCGGGATCACCAACGACGTGGTGATCCACATGTACACCGCGACCGCGCCGGTCTGGCGCGAGGTGGTGCTCGGCTCCACGCGCGAGCAGGTCGCCGACCTCATCGTGGCCGGTGGCCGGGACATCCTGCGGCTGGCGGGCGAGATGCCGAACGTGCGGTTCCAGTTCTCCCCGGAAGTCTTCATGCTGACCGAGCCCGACTTCGTGCTCGATATCTGCGACCGCATGACCACGCTCTGGGATGCCACGCCGCAGCGGCCGGTGGTCCTGAACCTGCCGGCGACGGTGGAGGTGGCGACGCCGAACGTGTACGCCGACCAGATCGAGTACATGCACCGGAATCTGGCGCGCCGGGACAGCGTGATCCTGTCGGTGCACCCGCACAACGACCGTGGCACCGGGGTGGCCTGCGCCGAGCTGGCGGTACTGGCCGGGGCGCAGCGGGTGGAGGGTTGCGTGTTCGGCAACGGCGAGCGCACCGGCAACGTGGATCTGGCCACGCTGGCGCTGAATCTGCACGCGCAGGGCGTGAACCCGATGATCGACTTCTCCGATATCGACCGGGTGAAGCGCACGGTCGAGCACTGCACGGGCATCGACGTGCACGAACGGCATCCGTACGCGGGTGATCTGGTCTACACCGCGTTCTCCGGCACGCACCAGGACGCCATCAAGAAGGGGTTCGCCGAACATCGGGAGCGGGCCGCGCGCACCGGGCGGGACGAGCGCGACATCGCGTGGGCGGTGCCGTATCTGCCCATCGATCCGGCGGATGTGGGCCGCACCTACGACGCGGTGATTCGGGTGAATTCGCAGTCCGGCAAGGGCGGGATCGCCTATCTGCTCGAGTCCGAGTACGGGCTGAGTCTGCCGCGCGAACTGCAGATCGATTTCGCCCGGCACGTGCAGCGCCTGACCGACGAGTCCGGCGCCGAGGTGTCCGCGCGGACGCTGTGGGAGTTGTTCACCCAGGTTTACGGGGACGAGGTCGTCACCCGGTGGCGTCGGCCGGACCGGGCGGGCGCACCAGCTGTTCGAGCTCGCTGACCCGGCGTTCCAGCTCGAGCACACGCTGTTCCAGTTCGCGACGGCCGGGACGGGGCGCGGCGATGGTCTCCCGTTCGAGGGATTCGAGGGACTCGAGCGGGCGGCCGTGCAGTTCCCGGACCCGCACGCGCACGGTGTGGGCGTCCACGTCGAGTGCGGTCAGGATGCGGGCGGCCGTGCCGGCGGTCTCCCCGACCAAGCCGAGCAGCAGGTGTTCGCTGCCGATTTCCTTGTCGCCCAGCCCTTTCGCCTCGATGAGCGACAGTTCGAGGACGCGTTTGGCGCGCGCGGTGAAGGGCACGTGCCCGGCTGGCTGCTCGGCGCCGCGCCCGCGCAGTTCCTCGACCCGATCGCGCGTCATCTTCAGATCGACCCCGAGCAGGCCGAGAATGTGCGCGGCCCGGCCCTCACCCTCGTGCAGCAGGCCGAGCAGCAGGTGCTCGGTGCCGATGTAGTCGTGCTGGAGCAGCATGGCCTCCTCCTGCGACAGGATCACTATTCGGCGGGCGCGCTCGGAGAATCGGCTGAACATGAAACCCCCTCGTGGAGTACTGCATCCATTCCACGGTAGACCGCCGGGGAAATTCCGTTCCAGGTTCGGCGTTGTGCGGGCGGTCGCGGGCCCGGGTCGGACGCGGCCGCTCGCTCCGGCCGGACCGCTCCCCCGCCACTGTCCGTTCGCCGGATTCCGGGCCGTGACCGGAATGTCGGCGCACAGGCCGGCGGCCGGGCCGGCGCGCATGCGGACGGTTGCGCTCCGGCGGGCGCGATCGTGTCCGGGCCCGGCGCGGGCGAGCGCGACCGGTGCCGACGAACGTGTCCGGGACTAGGTGGACTCGCCGGGCCGCGGTGCGCGGGGACTGCGCCGGTAGGCCGAGACGGCCGGGGAGTCGCGCATCCAGAGTCGCCACGGCCGGTCGGCGGCCAGGCTCACCCCGACGCGCGGCCCCGTCCCGATCGCCGAGTCGTCGGTGATCGGGGCCGAGAGTTCCAGGCGGACGGGCGCTTTCGGGTCGAAGAGCCGGGTTCCGTAGTCCGGCAGGGTGATTCCGAGCGCGCTGCCCACATTGCCCGGGCCCCTGGCAAGGTCGGCATCCGTCCGCGCGGCCGGGCGGCGCGGGCGCACGTCGTCGTACCCCTCGATGATCTCCCCCGCGCGCACCAGGACCGCACTGGCGATCCCGTCCGGGCCGGTGGTGACGTTCACGCAGGTGTGCATGCCGTAGCTGAGGTAGACGTACAGCACCCCCGGCGGCCCGAACATGGCCGCGTTGCGAGCCGTACGACCCCGGCCCGAGTGCGCGGCCGGGTCGGGCCACGGCCCCGCCGGGTCACCGCCGTACGCCTCGACTTCGACGATGCGCATGACCACCGAACCGGCCGCAAGCGTGGCCCCGAGCAGGCGGCGCGCCGCCGCGAGTGGCTCGGTGGAGAGTTCTTCGGCGCTCACGATATCCCATCCTGGCGGATCGCGCGCGCACCGCGACGAGCGACCTGTGCGGATACTCCATCCGGTCCGCCCGGCGGGTGAACCCGCGGATGTTCGCCGCGAGCGGTCACCTCGCCGTGGATACCCTCGCCGGCCTCGGAGTGCACACCTCCGCCGAGCTCCCCGGTCCACCGATGACCCGCACCGGAAACACCGATGTCCGCCACCGGATCGACCACGGCGAGCGGGCTAGGCCGGGGTCTCTCCCGCCGGGCGCAGTCCGCCGAGCTTGTCCGGGTTCACCTGGAAGCGGAGGTGTTCGATTCGGCCGTCGACCAGGTCGAAGGTGAGTGCGCCCACGGTGTAGTCCCCGATCTTGCCGAGGATGCCGAGCTCGCCGTTGATGACGGCGGGTTCGAGGCGGATGCCGGCGCTGACCGGTTTGGCCATGACGCCCAGCATCCAGCGGGCCACGTGATCGGGGCCGTGCAGCGGGCGGCGGGCCGCGGTGACCTTGCCGCCGCCGTCGTTCCACAGCGTGATGTCGGGGGCGAGCAGTTCCATCAGCGCGTTGAGGTCCCCGCCCTGGCAGGCGGCCATGAATTTCGCGGTGACCTCGCGGCGGGCCGCGTCGTCGGCGTCGAACCGCGGGCGGCGGGACTGCACGTGGGAGCGGGCGCGGTGCGCGATCTGGCGCACGGTGGCCTCGGGGCGGTCCAGGAATCCGGCGATCTCGGCGTGCGAATACCCGAAGACCTCGCGCAGAACGAAGACCGCGCGTTCGACGGGGGTCAGGGTTTCCAGGACGACCAGCATGGCGGTCGAGACGGTCTCGGCCAATTCCGTCTCCTCGGCGGCGTCGGCGCTCGTGGTGAGCAGGGGTTCGGGCAGCCACGGCCCGACGTAGGTCTCGCGGGTGGCCCGGGCGGAGGTGAGGCGGTTCAGCGACAGGTTGGTGACCGTGCGAACCAGGTAGGACTTCGGAAACTCGATCGAATCCTGATCGACGCCATGCCATTTGAGCCAGGTGTCCTGCAGGACGTCCTCGGCGTCGGTGACGGTCCCGAGCATCTGGTACGCGGTGCCGAACAGCAGGCGGCGGTGCTCGACGAAGGGATCGATCACCGGGTCGCGACCCCCGGGGCGCGGGGACGGGGTGCCGGAATCAGCGCGGGTGCGGTCCTGCATGAGAAACATACCTACCGGTCCGAGGTTGCGGTGTCGAATGACGGCCGGATGCCGGGTCGGCATCCGGCCGCGGGGCGGGTGTCACGCGGTCTTCCGGGTGGCGCGGCCGCCCTTGGACAGCTGCACCTGGGCGGTCATCTTCCTACTGCGCTTGAACGCGGGCACGGGGCTGCTCGACACGCTCTCCTTGTAGAACACCGCCGCGCCGCCCTTCAGGTACCAGCGCTTCGGGGTGTCGTCGGCGTTGGTGAACTGCACGACCGCGTCCTTGCGACCCAGACTCACCGGCTGGTGCACGTAGCCGAAGCGGAAGGGCCGCAAGGACTTTCCGTGGAGTTCGCGTGCGATGGCGTCGGCGGCGTACGCGGCGGTGGGCAGACCGGACTGGCAGGTGCCGTGGATCCGGCCCCAGGCCATGGTGACCGCGGCGGCGTCGCCGACAGCGCGGATCTCCGGGTGCGAGACCGAGCGCAGGGTGGAATCGGTGATGATGAGACCCTGTGCGTCGGTGGCGATTCCGGCCCGCGCGGCCAGCGGGGAGACGCGCACGCCGGTGGTCCACAGCGTCAGATCCGAGTCGAGGTTCTCGCCGGTGTCCAGGCCCACCGCAGCGGGCAGGACCTTGACGACCTTCACGCCCACCCGGCGCTCGACGCCGAGGCGATCGAGTGCGCGGTTCAGGTGCGCTCGCGCCCGATCCCCCATCATCGCGCCGGGTTCGGCGGTGGCGACCAGCGTGACGGCGAGGTCCGGGTGCGCCTCGGCGATCTCGGCGGCCGCTTCGATGCCGGTGAGCCCGCCGCCGCAGACGGTGACGCGGCCCCGCGCGGCGGAGACCTCGGTGAGGCGTTCGGAGAACCGGCGGGCCAGGCGCGGATCGTTCAGGGTCCAGGCGTGTTCGGCCACGCCGGGGACGCGCGAGGTATCGGTGGCGCTGCCGAGCGCGTAGACGAGGGTGTCGTAGCGCAGGACGCCGGCGTCGTCGAGGGTGACGGTGCGGGCCGCCGGATCGATGGCGGTGGCCGTGGCCTGCCGGAAGATCACCGGCGAGCCCGCCAGGATGTCCGGGATGCGGTGATCGGCAAGTTCCTGGCCGGCGGCGATCTGGTGCATGCGCAGCCGTTCGGTGAAGCGGGCCGACGGGTTCACCAGGGTGACCCGGGTATCGAGTTTCCGGGTGCGGCGCGCCACCCGGATGGCGGCCAGCATGCCGGTGTAGCCCGCGCCGAGGACGACGATGTCGTGGGTTGCGGTGGTGGCGTTCATGTTCGGCTCCAGGTGCCTCGTTCGATGGGTTCGGGCAGGAGACAGCCGAGCCGTCCCGAACGTGACAACCCGATGATGTGAGCCCGGTCACCGTGGAATCTTCCCCGGGTCACGCCGGTTGGAAATATCGGCGGCCGGGGCCCCGGCCTGCGGAAATCTTCGTTCGAATGAGGTGTGATGGCTGTACAGGTCGAGATCTGGACCGATATCAACTGCCCGTTCTGCTACCTGGGCAAGGCGCGGTTCGAGGAGGCGCTCGGGGAGTTCGAGCATCGCGACGCGGTCGAGGTGGTGCACCGGTCGTTCGAGTTGGATCCGACCCTGCCGCACGATCACAGCGACGCCGTGGTGCCGCACATCGCCGAGAAGTACGGCATCAGCGAGGCCCAGGCCGCGGCCAACGAGCGCGGCATCGGCGCGCAGGCCGAGGCCATGGGCCTGACCTATCGCATCGAGGGCCGCGACTTCGGCAACAGTTTCGACATGCACCGGCTGCTGCACTTCGCCCTCGAGCAGGGCCGGCAGGACGCGATGATCGACGCGCTGTACGCGGCCAATTTCGCCGAGGACGAGCCGCTGTTCGGCGATACCGAGCGTCTGGTTCGGGTCGCGACGGGCGCCGGCTTCGATGAGGCCGCCGTGCGCGCGGTACTCGCGGACCCGGACGCGTACGCCGCCGCGGTGCGCGCGGACGAGGCCGAAGCGGCCCGCCTGGGTGCGCGCGGGGTGCCGTTCTTCGTGCTCGATCGCAAATACGGCGTGTCGGGCGCGCAGCCCGCCGAGGTGTTCGCGCAGGCGCTGCGCGAGGCGTGGAGTGATCACGAGCCGGTGCTGCAGAGCGTCACCGGCGCCGACGGCGAGGTGTGCGGACCGGACGGATGCGCGCTGCCCGAACGGGACTGACGCGCGCCCGCCCGCGCGGGTTCAGCGATATTCGGGATTCTCGAAGTCGAAGCGGCAGCCCGCGTCCCATTCGCTGCGCTGGTTGCCGTGCACGGGGAATCCGCCCGCCGATTTCAGCAGGCGGGCCAGGTGCATGAGGTTCCAGGTCATGAACGTGGTGTTGCGATTGGTGAAGTCGTTCTCGGGCCCGCCCGAGCCGGGGTCCAGGTAGGACGGGCCCGGACCCGCCTCGCCGATCCAGCCCGCGTCGGCCTGCGGCGGGATGCTGTAGCCGATGTGCTGGAGGCTGTACAGGATGTTCATGGCGCAGTGCTTGATTCCGTCCTCGTTGCCGGTGATCAAGGCGCCGCCGACGCGGCCGTAGTAGGCGTACTGCCCGGAGTCGTTGAGCACGCTGGAGTTGGCGTAGAGCCGTTCGATGACCTGCTTCATGACGGAACTGTTGTCGCCCAGCCAGATCGGGCCCGCCAGCACGAGGATGTCGGCGGCCATGACCCGCTCCTGCAGCGCGGGCCATTCGTCGCGTTCCCAGCCGTGCTCGGTCATGTCGGGCCAGACGCCCGTGGCGATGTCGTGGTCCACGGCGCGGATGCGCGAGACGGCGACGCCGTTCTTCTCCATGATGCGGGCGCTGACGTCGATCAGGCCCTCGGTGTTGCTGCGGTCCGGGGAGCGCTTGAGCGTGCAGTTGATGAACAGGGCACGCAAGTCAGCGAATTCGGTCATGGTAGTTCACCTTTCACTTTCGATGTCCGCGACGGAGCGGATCCGCGCAGCACGAGCAGGACCGCCAGCCAGATGACCGCGAGGGCGACGGCCAGGCCCAGGGGGTAGGCGCGGTCGAGGATCGTGGGGTTGTCCGCGATGGCGTGGGCGCGGCCCAGGACCGGCACCGCGATGAGCGCCAGCGTGACGGTGCACAGCGCGCCGCACGCGAGCGGGCCCCACGCCGAGGCGGGGAGCAGGCGGCGGCCTGCGAGGCCGAGGGCCGCGGCGGCCGGCGCGAAAACCGCGTCGTGCAGCAGGATTCCGCCCGCGAACCAGAGCGCGATGGATTTCAGGTCGGCGGGATTCATCCGCAGCAGCAGGGCGATCCCGTACCAGGCCAGGGCGACGCCGAGCAGCATCAGCAGTGCGCGAGCGAGTCTCATGCGAGCACCTCGATGCGGGAGAGCCATTTGGTTTGCAGGACGCCGGGGCGGTTGGGGGCAATGAGACGGCAGGGATAGCCGTGGTCCAGGACCAGGTCTTCGCCGTTGAGCCGCAACGCTACGAGGGTGTCGGGGGCGTGGACGTGCCGTGCGGGCAGGATCGAAGTCCGATAGATGCCACCGGTTTCCAGGGACTCGAAGCGGACGTCGCGATCGGGGTAGGGGCCGACGGTCGCGAGCAGGTCGCGCAGGCGCACGCCGGTCCAGCGGGCCGCCGCGCTCCAGCCCTCCACGCAGGCGATGGGGAGATCGGCGGTGACCTGGGGCAGGGCTTCGAGGTCGGCGCGCGTGAATTCCCTTCGGTCACCGCCGATGTCGACGGTGAGCCGGTAGTCGGCGGCGCGGGCCCGGTCCGAGACGCCCGCGGCCGCCGCGGTGCGGTTCACCGGGACGCCCTGCGGGCCCTGACCGCTGCGGGGCGAGAGTATCGCCAGCCACCGCAGGTACGGAATGGTCTGCCCGGCGACGGAGAGCGCGGCGACGGCGGCGCCGATGCCCGCGGCCGTGAGGAGCGCCCGGCGCGCGATGGGTTGTCCAGCAGTCATTTTCGAGGTACTCGCGGCCGAATGGGCGGGGGCGACCGCGGGAGCGGACCGGTCGTCCTCCGGTCGAGCGAGAGCCGCGCGCACCACCGGCAGCTTCACCGCGAGGTGCACCAGCAGCGCACCGGCCGCGACGTAGGCCATGGCGTAGTGCGTCGTGGTGAAGAAGAACTTCCACGGGTAGAACTGCGCCGTATTGAACAGTCCCGTCACCAGTTGGAACAGGATCGCGCCGACCAGCAGCGCGATCGATCCGCGTTCGAGCAGACGCAGCGGGTTGCCGAGCAGCGGCCGCGCGAACAGCCGCGGATACACCGCCCACAGTTTCACCAGTACCAGCGGTATGGCCACCACACCCGATATGACGTGCGCGCCCTGCGTGACCCGGTACAGCCACACCGGATGCACGGGCCAGGCGAACCACCCGGGCGGGTGCTGAATCCAGTGACTGATCAGCCCGGTGCAGAAGCACACGGCCACCGCGACCCCGAGCGCGATCCCCACTCGCGCCGCCAAACCCGCACCCCGCGTGCGGGTTACCGCCGCGGCGAGCGGGGCCGGCAGCATCAGCCCGGCGGCGGCCGCGGGTGCGGCGGAATCCGAAGGCTCCCCGGCCCCCGCGGATCGAGCAGGATCCGGAGACCCGGGGTCCGGGAAGCCGGGCATCAGCGGCTTCCCGCCGGGGAAACCGTTATGGCACAGTCCGGTTCGAGGTCGAGGTCCGGGGTGATGCGCGGTGCGGACGGATCGGCCGGGGCCACGAGAGCCAGGGTCGCGGCGAAGCGGCCGCGGCACCGGGCGGCGACGGCGAGGGCATCGGCGTAGTGATCGACGTCGGTGAGCATCGGGAGGGCATGGACGTGGAACCCGTTGCGGCGCAGGGCGGCGCGGGTGAACTCGCCGGTCTGCGGGGTGGACATGGGGACGTCCACCAGGGCGCGGGCCGCCCGCGGATCGGTCACGCCCAGAGCCCACCAGCCGCCGTCGACGGCGGGACCGAGGACCGAGTCGCCGGTCGCCAGCAGGCGTGCCAGGCACCCGTCGAGCAGGTCGGCGTCGATCTGCGGGGTGTCCATGCCGATCTGGAGGACCGGGGCCCCGTGCCGCGCGGCGTCGGCGTGCGCGTTGGCCAGTCGCTCTCCGAAGGTGTTGCCGCGCTGGGGAACCACAGTGAAGTCGCGCAGGGCCGCGGCGATGGCGTCCGCCTCCTCGGCAACCGCCAGCTCACCCGTCCAGGCCACCACCCGGTGCCGGGCCGAGCTGGCGCGGACCGCGGCGAGGGTGTCCAGCAGCGCGCTCGCGGCCAGACGGGCCGCGTCGCGCGGGCGCAGCGGCGGGGTGAGCCGGGTCTTGGCGAAGCCCGCGATCGGGGCCTTGGCGACCACCAGGACCGTCGCGGCAGAGTCCGGACGAGTCATCGCGCACCCCCGGCGGGAACCATCCGCGACACGGCCGGGCGGGTACCGGTGCGATCCGCGATGTCGCGGGCCGCCGCGGTGGTACATCGGCAGGCATAGCCGCGCGGTGTCGCGCGCGGCGTCACCGGAGCGTGAGTTCGATCGACATCTGTTGTGGTGCATATCTTTTGATTCATCGGACACTCCAGAAGTCGCGGATGGCGTTGATCGTCCCGCGTACCGAGCCGGAGACCTTGGAGACGCCGTGGGTGCGGGGGCGGTAGGTGACGTCGCGTTCGGTCAGCCGCCAGCCCGCGCGGGCGGCGGTGATCAGGAGTTCGAGGGGATAGCCCGAGCGCGGGTGCAGCGGGCCCAGGGCCAGCAGTCGCGAGCGGTGCACCACCCGCATCGCGGCGATGTCGTGGACGGCGAGGCCGTAGCGGCTGCGCAGGCGGGCGCTGACCAGACGGTTCCCGAGGCGGGCGTGCCAGGGCCAGGCCGCCGCGCCGACGGGGCGGCGGCGGCCGACCACCATGTCGACCTCGGGGGTGAGTTCGGCTACCAGAGCGGGCAATTCGGCCGGATCGAGGGAGCCGTCGCCGTCCAGCACCGCGACGACGGTGGTGCGAGCGGCGGACAGCCCGGCCTGCACGGCGCTGCCGTAGCCGAGGATGAGTTCGGTGACGACCCGAGCGCCGGCCAGTCTGGCGACGGCGGCGGTGGCATCGGTGGAGGCGTTGTCGACCACGATGACGTGGTAGCCCTTGGGGATTGCGGAAAGTACGCCAGGAAGTGCGCCTGCTTCGTCCCGGCACGGAATCACGACGGTGACTCCGGACAGCTCGATCGTTTCGGTCACCCGAAGACCGTAAGTCCCTGCGGCCCGGCGGACCCCGAAGACAACGGTGACAAAAGTATGACGGGAGCTGGACCGACGCCCATTCGGCGGGTGCGCGGACCGGGTGTCGGCCTAGGGTGGGACCGTGCGGAATGCTGCTGTCCAGACCCGGGTGCGCGCCGATCACCGCCGTGCCGATCTCTACTGCGCGCTCGGTGGAGCGCTACTCGTCGCCACCGCTTTCCTGGTTCCGCGAATCCTCAGCGAACAGTGGCGGAACGATCTCTACGCCGGCGCGGCGCCGATCTTCGGATCCTGGCTGCCGCATATCGGCTGGGGCACCGGCCCGGCGATCGGGATCGCCGCGCTGGTCGTCGCGTACGGTCCGGACCTGGCGCGGCGGCTGCCCTGGCGGCGGGCGCTGCTGCTCACGTGGGTGACTTCGCTGGCGTGGGCGTTCGCGCTGGCCATGGTCGACGGCTGGCAGCGCGGTTTCGCCGGCCGGCTCACCACCCACGACGAATACCTGCACGAGGTCGGCGGAGTCACCGACATCGCGGCGATGCTGCGCGGATTCTCCGGCCGCATACTGGATTTCCAGCCCGACTCCTGGACCACCCATGTCTCGGGCCACCCGCCGGGCGCGCTGCTGAGCTTCGTGCTGCTCGACCGCGCCGGACTCGGCGGCGGCGCGTGGGCCGCGCTGCTCTGCATGAGCGTGGGATGCGCTGCGGCCGTGGCGGTTCCGGTCACGATTCGCGCCCTGGGCGCGGACGCCGAGCAAAAAGCCCGAGCCGCACTGCCTTTCCTCGCTCTCGCCCCGGCCGCGATCTGGCTCGCCGTCTCGGCGGACGCGCTGTTCGCGGGGGTGACGGCCTGGGCCGTAGCGCTGTTGGCCATCGCCACCCGGCAGCGGCGCGGGTGGGTCGTCGCGGCGTGCGGGGCGGGCGCGCTGTTCGGATTCGCGCTGTTCCTCAGCTACGGCATGATTCTCATGGCGGTGCCCGCGGCGGCGGTGCTGCTCGCGCGCGGCCTGCGCCCCGCGCTCCCCGCTCTGGTGGCCGCGCTGCTGGTGGTGGCGCTGTTCAACGCCGCCGGATTCTGGTGGCTCGACGGCTATCACCTGGTGGTGCAACGGTATTACCAGGGCATAGCCAGCGACCGGCCGTACTCCTACTGGGTGTGGGCCAACCTCGCGGGGACGGTCTGCGCGATCGGCCTCGCACCGGTGGCCGCGGCGCACCGCGTGGTGCGCGGACTGCGCTTCGGCACTCTGCTGCGCGGGCCGGACACACCCGGATCGGCCGGGCGGCTCGCGCGGTGGCGGGACGCGGTCGATCCGGTGGCGCTGGTCGCCGGGGCCGGGTTCGCGGCGTTGCTGCTGGCGGATCTCAGCGGGCTCAGCAAGGCCGAGACGGAACGGATCTGGTTGCCGTTCGAGGTGTGGGCGCTGGCGGGAGCCGCGCTGTTGCCCGCGCGGGGCGTGCGGGGCTGGCTCGCGGTACAGGCGGGCGGGACACTGGTCCTGGCCCATGTCATTCTGACGAATTGGTGAATCGCATGCGCATACTCGTGGCCGACGACGACCCGATGGTCCGGGAAGTGGTGCGACGCTACCTCGAACGCGACGGGCTGGAGGTGATCGAGACCGGGGACGGGCCCGCCACGGCGGCCGCGCTGGCGCGGGGTGAGATCGATCTGGCCGTGCTCGACGTCATGATGCCGCGGCCCGACGGGATCGACCTGTGCCGGGCGGTGCGCTCGGGTCCGCATCCGAACACACCGATCATCCTGCTCACCGCGCTCGGCGAGGAGGACGATCGGGTCATCGGATTGCAGGCCGGGGCGGACGATTACGTGACCAAGCCGTTCAGCCCGCGCGAGCTCGCGCTGCGGGTCGCCTCGGTGCTGCGCCGCTCACATCCGGTGCGCCGGGACGAGCCGACCCTGCGCGGCGGCACGGTGGAGGTGCGGCAGTCCGCGCGGATCGCCACCGTGGCCGGCGCCCAGATCGACCTGACCGCACGCGAATTCGACCTGCTGGCCTTCCTGCTGGCCAATCAGCGCCGGGTGTTCAGCCGGGACGAACTGCTGGCCCAGGTGTGGGGCTGGAGCTTCGGGGATCTGTCGACGGTGACCGTGCACGTCAAGCGCTTGCGCGCCAAGCTCGGCGACGCCCACCGCATCGACACCGTGTGGGGCCGCGGCTACGCCTGGGACCGCGATCATGCCGACTGACACCACCGAGCTGATCGGCTACGCGCTCGCCGGATCGCTGCCCGTCGTGGTCCTGGGCGCACTGCTGTTGCGCTACACCCGCAATCGCGCCATGAAGACGAGTCTGGCCGTGCTGGTGCTGATTCCGACCCTGGCCACCCTCAGCGGCGTGGTCGCGGTGAGCGGGCTGATGTTCACCGCCGAGTTCGAGCGGATCGCCGTGGTGCTGAGCGTGGTCACGGCGGTGACCGTGCCCGCGGCGGTGCTGCTGGGCCGGGCGCAGGCGCGAACCACGGTGTGGGAGCGCGAGATGCTGGACCAGGAGCGCGCGGCCGAGCAGTCCCGGCGCGAACTGGTGGCCTGGGTGAGTCATGATCTGCGCACGCCGCTGGCCGGTATTCGCGCCATGGGCGAGGCGCTGGCCGACGGCGTGGTCCGGCGCGAGGCGGACATCGAGCGCTACGCCAATCAAATTGTGCGCGACACCAATCGGCTCTCGGCCATGGTGGACGATCTGTTCGAGATGTCGAAGATCAACGCCGGGGCCCTGCGCCTGAGCCTGGAACCGGTGGATCTGCGCGAACTCATCGACGAGGTGCTCGCCGCCAACCAGCCCACCGCCCAGCGCGCGCACATCGTCCTGGCCGCGAGCCAGCCGCGCGATCGAATAGTGGTGTGCGCCAGCGATCACGCGCTGACCCGGGTGCTCACCAACCTGGTGGCCAACGCCATCGCGCACACCCCGCCCGGCGGGCGCATCGACCTGTCCAGCGGCAGCGCCGACGGCCACGCCTGGGCGCGGGTGGAGGACACCGGCCCGGGCATCACCGCCACCGATCTGCCGCGCATCTTCGAGGTGGCCTATCGCGGCAGCTCGGCCCGCTCCCCCGCCGCCGCCGGACTCGGCAGCAGCAGCGGAATGGGCCTGGCCATCGCCGCCGGGCTGGTGCAGGCCCACCACGGCGAAATCAGCGCCGAGAACCGGGAACTGGGCTGCCGGTTCCAGGTGCGGTTGCCGCTGCTGATGGAAGGGCCGCCCGCGCCGGTACCCGCGCACTGAACCCGGGCCGTGTCCCGCCACGATGAAAGCTGGAGCGGGGCAAGGGCACTCGACCACTCGGTGCGCACCGGATCGCGAACCGGACTGTCGGCGCGGTCCTCCCCGCGATCGATGCCCCCGTTCGGCACTACGCCGCGCGACTCCCCGCCTCGACCGTGCCGGACGCTGCGGGCGCGAACCCGGTCAGCGCCATTCGGGCGCGGACCCCGCCGACACCGCGCGCAGTGGCGCGGTGGCGAATTCGGTGAGCCCGGCCGCCGGGGTGACCTCGGCGGTGAAATCCAGTAGCGCCGTGGCCCGTTCCGGGGACGCGACGATGTGGCGGACGTCGCCGGAGCGGTAGTCGCCGGTGACCACCGGATCCTTGCCGCCGGCCGCCGTGGCCAGAATTCGGGCCACCTCCGCGATGGTGATCGGGTGGCCGGAGGAAACGTTCAGCGGCGTGAAGAGCTCGAGCGGGCGTTCCAGCGCGGCCACGTTCGCGGCGGCGATATCGCGGACGTGCACGAAATCCCGGGTCTGGCGGCCGTCTTCGAAGACGCGAATGGCCTCGCCCGCCGCGGCCATCGATCGGAAGATCGCGGCGACGCCGGAATACGGTGTGTCCCTGGGCATGTGGTCGCCGTACACGTTGTGATACCGCAGCGCGGTCACGGTCGAGCCGGTGGCCGCGGCCCAGGCGGCGGCGTAATGCTCCTGCGCCGCTTTGCTCGCCGCGTACAGGCTGCGCGGGCGCAGTGGGGCGTCCTCGTCGATGGCCGCCCATTCCAGCGGTGCGCCGGAGCGGCCGACGTGGTCGAACACGCCGCGGTCGAGGTCGGCGGCCGTGCGGGCGGCCGGGATGACATCGGTGTCGCCGTCGCGGTAGCGGCCCTCGCCGTACACCACCATCGAGGACGCCAGCACCAGGTGGCGGCATCGCTCGCCGGCCATGGCGGCCAGCAGCACCGCGGTGCCGAGGTCGTTGTGGGAGGCGTAGGCGGGCGCGTCGAAGGCGTTCACCCCCGCGCCGACGACCGCGGCCTGATGACAAACCGCGTCGATGCCGGGCAGCAGCGCGGCGAGCGCGTCCGGGTCGCGCACGTCGACCCGGCGCACACCCGCCGGCGTCGTGGCGTCCGGACCGTGTGCGGCCGCGAGCATGAGGTCCACCGCGACGACCTCGTGCCCCGCGCGCCGCAGCGCGTCGTGGATGTGCGATCCGATGAATCCGGCCGCGCCGGTCAGCAATACGCGCATGAGCACGCCTTCCCCACGGTCGAGCCGCGGAGGTATTCGGGGCTGATCATGCGGTCGATACTGGCCCCGATCCCGCGCACGCACATCATCGCGGACGGCGTGGCGCGGAGACGTCAGGGATTGGTCACAGGGCACGTCCGCACGAGCAGCAACCGGGCCGCGCGGTGACTAGCCGCGCGGGCGGCGGACGGCGAAAGTCGGGCGGCTGACGTATTTGCCTTCCTCGCCGCCGCGCACGCTGATCACGTCGTCGGCGATCACGAAGGCGTAGGCGACCGCGACCAGGACCGCGAGCTGGCCCCACGCCACCCAGACCACGCCGATGGGCGCGGTGGCCAGCACGGCGGCCGCGCCGAGCAGGCGCAGTCCGGGGCGGGGCAGGCCCAGCACGCGGCGGAAACCGGCCTGGCCCAGGAAGAACACCGCGACCCCGCCCGACAGGGCCAGGGCCGCGGCCGTGCTCGCGGGTTCCCCGCCGTGCGCGATGCTCATGCTGATGCCGGCCGCGGTCAGGATGATGCCGACGAGCAGTACGTAGAAGCCGTAGTCGTAGGCCACCACGGCCGGGCGGGCGCGCTCGGCGGTGGGGCGGGCCTCGAGAGCGTGTTCGCCGCGTTCGTCGTCGAGCCCGAAGAACGCCCACCACAGCACGTAGGCCAGGGTCAGGCCCATCGCGACCATGGCGATCAACGCGGGCGTGATCTCCTCGCCCGCGAGCCCGGCACCCATGGCCACCACCGACTCGCCCAGCGCCACGATGAGAACCAGTCCGTGCCGTTCGCAGAAGTGGGCGGTGCGCACCACGAAGCCGCCGGTGTCGACCAGGTAGGGCGTGAGGATCTGCATCGCGAACGCCAGGCCCCACAGCAGATAGCGGGGCCAGCCGTGAATGAACCCGCCGGCCAGCACCAGACCCGCCGATACCGCGTTCATCGGGCCGATCCGGCGGATGGCCAGGGCGGCGGACGCACCGCCCGCGCTCGCGAACAGCAGCGTGTGCACGGTGTTGACCAGCACGTACGCCAGTCCGAAAGCCAGGCCGGAGCCGGTGAAGGCGTCCGGAATCGCCAGGGCGAGAACGAAGAAGCCGAACATGCCGATCAGCAGCCAGGTGCGGCGGCTGGAATTGTCGGGGGCGACCTCGTTGGTGAGCCAGACGTAGCCGGCGTACATCCACCAGATCACCCCGAACATGAGCGCCACCTGACCCAGCGCGGCCCAGCCGGGGTGGTGGGTGAAGGCGTGGGTCAACTGCGTCATGGTGAAGACGAACACGAGGTCGAAGAACAGTTCCAGGGTGGAGGCGCGGTGCTGCCCACCGGCTTCGGCGTCCTCGGCCGTATTCGGGATATCGCTGGTCACGTGAAGACTTTAGAGGTGGTCCGGCACCCCAACCATCCCGGATGGTCCGTTTCACCCGGAATTCTCGCGCCCGTCACCCGGGACCGATCTCAGGGATCTCTGGGGGCCGAGATCGGGGTGCTGCCGGATGTGGGCGGGCGGGTCGAATTCCTACAGTCTGCACATGGCATTGCGGTGGTCGCGGACGCGGCGAATTCTCTTGGCCCTCACCGGTTTCCTGGTGGCGGCGGCGCTCGTGCTCGGGGCGGGCACGGTGTGGCTGTTCACGACCGCGGACGTGTCGACGGTGGGGCGGGTGCGGTTCGAGAACGAGCTGCGGATACCGCCGCTGGCGGACTCACGGGTGGAGGCGGACGGAACGCGGGTGTTCGAACTCGATATGCGCTCGGGGACAACCGAATTCCGGCCGGGCCAGGCGACGGAGACCTGGGGTTTCAACGGCTCGTACCTGGGCCCGACGCTGCGGGCCGCGCGGGGCGAGCGGGTGCGGGTCCAGGTGCGCAACAGCCTGGACGAAGCCTCGAGCGTGCACTGGCACGGCATGCACCTGCCCGCCGCGATGGACGGCGGGCCGCATCAGATGGTCGCGGCGGGCGCGAGCTGGGAGCCGCGGTGGCAGGTCGATCAGCCCGCGGCGACGCTCTGGTATCACCCGCATCCGCACGGGGCCACCGAGTCGCACGTGCGAAAAGGGCTGGCGGGCATGTTCATTCTCGATGACGACGCCGCGTCGGCCCTGCCGCTGCCGCACGACTACGGCGTGGACGATCTGCCGGTCATCGTGCAGGACGTGAAGTTCGACGGCGCGCGATTCGACACCGGGCGCGGCATGTTCGCCGACATCGGCGCGCTGGGTGACCGGATCCTGGTCAACGGCACGCTCGCGCCGTTCCGCGAGGTGGGTGACGAACTGGTGCGGCTGCGACTGCTGAACGCCTCCACCGCGCGGGTCTACACCTTCGGCTTCTCCGACGATCGCGCGTTCGACCTGATCGGCACGGACAACGGACTGCTCGAGCGCCCGGCCGCGCTGACCGGGCTGCGACTGTCCCCGAGCGAACGGGCCGAGGTGGTGGTGCGCGTGCGCGCCGGGGAGCGGGTGACCCTGCGGAGCACGAAAACCGATCTGGGACTGGACTTCTTCGGCAGCCGATTCAGCGGCGGCGACGACGGTTTCGACGTGCTCGAGCTGCGCGCGGCCGCCACGTTGCGGCCGTCGCCCGCGCTGCCGGCCGCCCTGGTCGATCCCGAGCTGCCGCAGGAGTCGCGATCGGTGCTGCGGCGCGACTTCGACCTCACCTTCGCGCAGATCAACGGGCGCGCCATGGCCATGGATCGCATCGACGCCACGGTGACCCGGGGCAGCACCGAGACCTGGACCGTCACCAATTCCGATGGCATGCCGCACAACTTCCACGTGCACGACGTGCGCTTCGCGATCGCCCGGCTGAACGGGTCCGCGCCGCCGCCGGAACTGCGCGGGCCCAAGGACACGGTGTTCCTGGGACCCGGCGACAGCGTGGACCTGGTGCTGCGGTTCGACGGGCCCGCCGATCCGAGTGCGCCGTACATGTTCCACTGCCATCTGCTGTGGCACGAGGACCTCGGCATGATGGGTCAGTTCGTGGTCGTCGAGCCGGGTGGACAGGCCGGGCAGATCGCCCCGCACGCAGGTCACTGACCCTTTTCTCGTCCGGCCCCGGTTCGTGTCAGCGCGACACGCGCCGGGGTCTTGCGCTTTGCGAGCCGGTGGGCACATAATTCATCACGTAGTGAATTCAACGCTTGATGAATTGAGAGGTGACCCGTGACGGCACCCAACCCGGGACCCGCCATCGCAGTCCGGAATCTGCACGTACGCCGGGGCGAACGGCAAGTCCTGCACGACATTTCGCTGACCGTGCCGCGCGGCAGCATCACCGGGCTGCTGGGGCCGTCGGGCTGCGGCAAGACCACCCTCATGCGCAGCATCGTCGGCACCCAGCTCATCGAGAAGGGCGAGGTGCTGGTGCTGGACGAGCCTGCCGGTTCGGCCGGGCTGCGGCATCGACTGGGGTACGTGACCCAGGCGCCGAGCATCTACGACGACCTGACGGTCGCGGACAACGTCGCGTATTTCGGTGCGCTGTACGGTTCTTCGGCCGCGGACGTGCACGGGGCCATCGACGCGGTCGGGCTCGGCGGGCACACCGGCAACCGCGGCAATCAGCTCTCCGGCGGGCAGCGGACCCGGGTCTCGCTGGCGTGCGCGCTGGTGGCGAATCCCGAGGTGCTCGTCCTGGACGAGCCGACCGTCGGCCTGGATCCGGTGCTGCGGGCGGATCTGTGGGAGCAGTTCCACGCCCTGGCCGCACAGGGGCGCACGCTACTGGTCTCGAGCCACGTCATGGACGAGGCCGAGCACTGCGACAACCTGCTGCTGATGCGCGAGGGCAAACTGCTCGGCCAGTTGAGCCCCGACGAATTGCGTTCCCGCACCGGCGAATCCAGCCTCGAGAACGCCTTCCTCGCCCTGATTCGAATGGGAGAAAAGTTGTGACCGCCACCCTGTCCCGGCCCGCCGGGCGCAATCCGCTGCGCTGCTACACCGCCACCACGGTGCGCATCCTGAAGCAGTTGAAGGCCGATCATCGGACCGTGGCCATGATCCTGGTGGTGCCCGCGCTGCTCATGACGCTGCTGTACTTCGTGTACCGCGACTACGCGGTGGCCCCGGGCGCGCCGCGGCTGTTCGACCGGATCGGCATCACCATGCTCGGCATCCTGCCGTTCGTGGTCATGTTCCTCATCACCGCGATCGCCATGCAGCGCGAACGGGTCTCGGGCACCCTGGAACGGCTGATGACCACGCCACTGTCGAAGATCGATCTGCTGGCCGGCTATGGCACCGCGTTCTCGATCGCCGCGGCCGGGCAGGCGATCATCGCGTGCGCGGTGTCGTTCTGGCTGCTGGACCTGCAGGCCGCTGGATCGCCGCTGCTGGTGGTGCTGATCGCGGTGCTGGACGCGATGCTCGGGGTCGCGCTGGGCCTGCTGGCGAGTGCGTTCGCGCGCACCGAGTTCCAGGCCGTGCAGTTCATGCCGGTGATCGTGCTGCCGCAGTTCTTCCTGTGCGGGCTGCTGGTGCCGCGCGGTGAGCTGCCGGGCTGGCTGGAGGCGATCAGCAATGTGCTGCCGCTGAGCTACGCGGTGGACGCGCTGCAGCAGGTGGCCACCCATACCGGGGCGACGGGGCAGATGTGGCGGGACCTGGCGATCGTGGCCGGCTTCGCGGCCGTCGCGCTGGCGCTGGGGGCGGCCACGCTGCGCAGGCGCACCGCGTGAATGTCCCCGCGAGCGGTACCGGTGGCGCCGGAAGTGGCGCCGCCGGTACCGGCGGTGGTACAGACGAGCACGTGAGTGGCACCGAGAACACGCGCAGCGGGCGGCGGCCCGGAAATTCCGGCACCCGGGAGGCGATACTCGACGCCGCCCGGGTGCGGTTCGCGGAGGTGGGGTTCGACCAGGCGTCCATTAGATCGATCGCCACCGCCGCGAGCGTGGATCCCGCCCTGGTGCATCACTACTTCGGCACCAAGAAGGAATTGTTCACCGCCGCACTGGATTTCCCGATCGATCCGGAGGTGGTGCTGTCGCAGATCGCGGCGGCGCCACTGGAGAATCTGGGCGAAACCCTTGTGCGGGCGGTAGTTACAGTATGGGACTCTCCCGTCGGCATACCGGCGATTGCCACATTTCGCACCCTGCTCACCACCCGCGATCCGGCCCTGGCCCGCACCCTGCTGCTCGACGTGATCCTCAAAGGGGTTCGCCTGCGCCTGGACGAGGCCGTCGGCGACGGCGCGAAACGCTCGGTCCTGGCGGCGTCGCAACTGACCGGTCTCCTGGTGACCCGCAAGATGATCCGCATCGAACCCCTGGCCTCGATGCCGATAGACGAACTCGTCGCCGCGGTGGGCCCGACCCTCCAGCGCTACTTCACCGGCGAATTGCCGCCGGCGTAGGCGGATACGGGGTGCGGTAGCGCGGGGCGGATCCGGCGGCGAGCACGGTCAGCACCATGGCGATCAGGGCAAACAGAATGGCTACAAGGAACATGTAGAACGAGAAGTTCAGGCCCTCGAGAAATCCTTCGAGCGCCCGGATCATATCCACGTCAGCAAGCACGACACTCGCTCCGGCGCTGAAGACCAGTGCGGAGACCGCCGCGCCGATGCGCCGCGCGGACGCACGACCGGCGAGAAACATCAGCAGGCCGCCGACGAATGCCGCTACCGCACTCGAGGTCAGGAGCGCCGCTTCGGCGTAGTGGTCGTACATGACGAAGCGCACGCCGACGGTCCGGTACACCAGCACCACGCTTCCGCCCACGGCGAGCAGGGCATACAGCACCAGCAGCACACCCGAGGTCACATCGAGTCCGGTAGCGCGCTCGCGCTGCGGCCTGCCGTAGGCATCGAGAGCGACGGTGAAACCGGTCGTGCGCTCGGACACCGCCGTCGCGAACACCAGAACTGCGAGCGGCAGGATCAGTGCGCACACCCAAAACGCGCCGCCGTAGCTGTATTCGACGTCATGGTTGTACCTGGTGTGGGGAGCGATACCGAAGCGCACCAGTACCGCGATCGCGGTGCCCAGCGCCGAACCCGTTGCAAGCGAAGCGAAGGCGCGAATCCGGGGCCGAGCTCCCCCGCCCAGGAGCAGTAGCAGCGCGGCGATCGCCGCGAGCAGTGCGGGAACCACGAACAGCACGCCGAACCAACTCGTGAAGTCGCTGTCGTTACCGTCTGCGCCGTGCCCCCACGGCGTCGCCCACCCTCGGTAGCCACTGGACCCGTGGTGCGTGGTCACCAGGCGCAGGAACGACCCCACGAACAGCAACAGCGCAATGAGCCCGAGCGCGATCGCCCCCACCGGCTCTCGACTCGCGGACGCGCGAACGGGTGGCGGCAGGTGCACGAAATTCGCCGGCGCCGCGGCGCCGTTCGGAAATCCCCCCTGGCCACCGGGATTCGGATATCGACCGGGTTCCGGATAGCTGTTCACACCGAAAAACCCTAGTGCAGCACCGAGATCGCGGCCGGGCCGCCGGGGCGGGTCAGCCCTGGGCGATCAGGGCCGTGTGCTCGATGTCGTCCACCGGGCGGGACTCGTCGGCGAGCAGGACCGGGATGCCGTTGTCGATCGGGTAGGCGCGCTGCAGGCGCGGGTTGTAGAGGACGGGGGCGTCCTTCTCGTCGCGGACCAGCAGCAGGGGACCCTTGTCCTGCGGGCAGGCGAGCAGGCTCAGCAGGGTGGCGTCCAGGATTTCCTCCGACATGTCCGTCAACCTACCGGGTGGCCCCGCCGGGTCCGGCATCGCGCTCACGATGCCGGACCCGCGGGAGGTACCTCGGTGGTCAGGAGGGGGTTCGCGCCAGCTCGCGTTCGGGTTCGCCCGCCGACTGCTCGGCGGGCCCGGGCTCGTCCTCGGTGCGATGGGAACGGATGTACAGCCACTGGAGCACGCCCAGACCGGCCAGACCCGCGGCGGCGGTGCCGATGCCGATCTTCCAGCCCGGCGGACGCCAGGTCAGCACCAGCTCGGCGTTGTCGGTCCCGGCGGGGATGTTCACGGCGACAATGGATTTGGCGATCGTGGTGATCGGCAGGGGCTTGCCGTCCAGGGTCACGCGGTAACCGGGCCAGCTCAGGCGGGCGAACACCACGCGCCCGCCCTCGGCCGAGGACACCCGGACCCGGCTGGTGGTGTCGGTTTCCGACAGCGAGGTCGCGGTCACGTTCTTCGCGTCCGAGACCCGGCCGTTCACGGTGGAGATGAGCCCGTTCTCGCGTTCGAGCACCCAGATGTACTTCTCGTGCCCGGGCTGATCCACCCACTTCCAGCCCGCGGGCGCCGGCTCGTCGCGCACCGTCGGGAACAGCGCCCGCTGCAGAACGACGCGGTCCAGTTTCAGGATGTCGACCAGCGGCGTGCCGGTGGTCGCCTCCGGCGCGAACAGGCGGCCGTACGCCTCCGGGCAGACGCTGGAATCCCAACGCATGCACAGCAGTTCGCCGAAGTAGAAATGCCCGGTCGGGGTGTACCCGTTCACGTACTCCAGTTCCAGCGACTTGGCGTAGTTGCCGAAGACCAGGGAACCGTACGCACCATCCAGGCTGCGGTCGCCCGGTTGCAGCAGGCCGCGGTCGGCGAGCTGAATGGTGGTGCCCGGGAAGTCCGGGAACACCGCGCCGGCCTCGGACCGATTGGTCGGCATGTTGTACGAGGTCGGCGTCGGCTGGGCGGCGCTCACCTGCCAGAACGCGATGGGGAACATGGCGGCGATGGCCGCCGCGCACGCCAGCGCGGTACCGCGGGTGCGCCCGAGCCACACCACCAGCGCGCCCGCCCCGATGAGCACGGCCGCGGCCAGCACGTGCCGGACCACGTTGTGCGGATCGGCGGAGAACGACCGCACCCACAGCGCCAGGATCAGCACCAGCGCCGCGATGCCGCGCGCACGCACGTCACGCACCGTCGCGAACCGCCCGAGCAGCACGCACACCAGCACCAGCAGGCCGATCGCGACCATCGGCAGCACGCGGGCGGGCCAGCGCAGCGGGCCGATCGTGCCCGGCCCCGCCGCCCACATGAGCATGACGACCGCGAACAGCGCGGGCGCGCTCAGTTCACGCCAGGAATCGCGGGCCTTGTGCCAGTCGACGAAGGCCAGCGCCGGAATCAGGAACCAGGCGATGTAGGTGATGGGCATCGGCTGGATGTAGCCCCACCAGGAATTGAAGGCGGGCAGGGTGCTGGGCAGGCTCGCGTTCAGCGACTCGGACCACGGCACGGTCAGGAACTGGTCGTTGTTGATCTGCGCGGTCCCGCGCCAGGTCACCTTGGCCGAAAGCATGCTGGGCAGGAAGGTCAGCAGACCCGCGAGGCCGGCGCACGCGCTGACCGCGGCCAGCCGAGCGACCTGCGCCCAGGCCCGCCGGTACAGGATCTCCCCCACCACGACCGCCGCCAGCATGAGCATGGCTTCGATGGCCGGGAAGATGTACTGCGTCGAAATGGTCAGGTAGAGAAAGACGAAGACCGGAATCGGCCCGCCCTGTCCCCGCGTGTAGCGCACCGCGGACGCCCAGGCGTGCACCAGCCACGCGGTGCCGGTGAGCGCGGTCATCCAGCTGGCTTCGTCGAAGAACAGGAAGAAGCCCGAGAGCGGGAAAGCGATACCCGCCACCGCCGACCAGGCCGGTCTGCCGCCGTAGGCGAGGCAGATCCGGTACACGCCCAGCGCGGCGATAATGGCGAAGACCAGTTTCACAATGGTCGCGTACAGCGCCATATTGTCGAAAGAGGGCGCGAGCAGATCGATCAGCAGCTGCGGCGGATTGAAAAGCCCGGCATCGTCCATGGTGTTGTTTCCGGACATCCACTGTTCCGGCCACAGCACCGGGAATTCACCGGCGCGCAATGCGCGGCCCATCGCGACCCACAGTCCGGTGTACTGCGATTCGGTGTCATCGGTGAAGAAGTGCCGGGCATTGGCCAGTAGCACCGCGGCGTAGCCCAGCAGCACGCCGAGCACGGTGATCGCGCCCCAGCGCAAGACATTTCGACGCGAGACGGAATCACCCCCGGTGGCCTCCGGAACGTGTGCGCTTCCGTTCGAAGTCACCATGGAATCTGTACTGCCCGTCACGAGTTCCCAACCCTACAGCGCGATACGGTTCTTGGCATCGCCGTAGCAACGCCGCTGCGCACACCGCCTCCGAGGGTTATACGCGGAGCAGCAATCGCGATTACCCACCGTGTTAGAGTTCACGCGGCTCGGGCTCCGCTCTCTCGAGGAGCACCGGCACGCACCGTCTTCGAAAGTCGATTCAGCTGATGCCGCTTCCTTCCCGACGTATGTACCACTCCGACGTCGACGCCACGACGGATCAACCCGCGCTGCCCGGTGTCGACCGGCCGCACGCGGTGTCCGTCGTCGTGCCGGTGTACCGGGGTGAACACACCATCGGTGCGCTGGTCGCCGAACTGCACGAGTTGACCGTGCCCGGCACCACCCCCAACGGCGTGCCCTTCGTGGTCGACGAGATCATCCTCGTGCACGATCACGGCCCCGATCGCTCCGACGTGGCGATCAAGGAACTGCTGCAGCATCACGCCGAGGTGCGCGCGGTCTGGCTGAGCCGCAATTTCGGGCAGGACGCGGCGACCATCGCCGGCATGTCCACCGCGCGCGGCGACTGGATCGTCACCATGGACGAGGACGGCCAGCACGATCCCGCGGCCATCGGCGCCTTCCTGGACGCCGCGCTCGAACAGCGGGCCGACCTGATCTACTCGAAGCCGTCCAACACGCGCCCGCACGGGTTCCTGCGCAATCTGACCTCGCGCGGCGCGAAACTGGTGCTGGCCACCGTCTTCGCGTTCCCGGACTCCACCCGGTTCGAGAGCTACCGGCTGATCCGGGGCGACATCGGCCGCCAGCTCGCCGAGGTCGCCTCCAACGGCGTCTACCTCGACGTCGCGCTGACCTGGGTGGTAGACACCGTCGCCCAGGTGCCGGTGGCCCTGCGCGCCGAGGGCCGCGAGGAGTCCGGCTACAACTACCGGCGGCTGTTCTCGCTGTTCTGGAAGATGGTGCTGTGCAGCGGAACTCGCGGCCTGCGCCTGGTCAGCCTGCTGGGCATGACACTGGCGCTGGCCGGTGCGGTGATGACCCTGGTCATCGTGTTCGAGTCGCTGACCCGCGACGACTGGGCGCCCGAGGGCTGGACCTCGATGATCGTGGTGCTGCTGTTCTGCTGCGGCGCGATCCTGTTCTCCCTCGGCCTGATCGCCGAATACCTGGGCGTCGCCCTGCACATTCTGGTCGGCAAACCGCTGTATCTGACGGTCGATTCGCCGACCCCGCGCCCGGAGCGGGCCCGCGAGGCCGCCGAGCGGGAGATCGAGCGGGTCGGAAGCTGACCGATCCCTGATCGACGCGCGCGCCGGTCCCCGGGACCGGCCGGCGTCAGGGCATCAGGGCTTCAGCACATAGAGCTTCTCGCGCCCGCCGGCGATCAACGACCGTTCCTCGATGTGCTCGGGATAGCCGCGGAACAGCTCGTCCAGGGTCTCCTCGGTGAATCGGTGCGCGGACGCGCCATCGCCCGGGTCGGTGAACCGGCCGCCGAGCCGGGCCAGCACCTTGTTGCCGCTCGACGTGAGATTCTTGATCGGCTCGGCGATGATCACGCGCTGCCGGGCGGCGGTGAGCATGCGGTCCAGGACCGGTTCGGGCTCGGGCAGGAAGTGGTAGAGGCTCGCCTGCATCAGGACGTAATCGGCGGCGGGCAGCGGCAGCGCCGAGTGCAGGTCCCACACCCGGGCGTCCGCGCCGGCCGCGGTCAGCCCGGCGACGAAGCGCTCGTTGAGGTCCAATCCGGTGTACCGCACGGACTTCGCGCGCAGGTGGCGCGTGTAGAGCGTGGCCGGACCGCAGCAGAGGTCGAGCACCTGAGCGCCCTCGGGTATCAACGCCGCGATGGCTCGATACCGGGCGCCGTAGTGCCGCCCGTACAACCCCCGCATCAGCAATCCGTAGATCGTTTCGTGCCGGTAGATGAAGCTGGTACTCACAAGTTTCCCGAACTGATGGCGGACAACGGCTTCCGTGTCCCAAACTAGCCAACAGTCCGGTTTGTCGCATCCGCTGCGGTCCGGAGCCCGGTGAACTATCGGTGCGAGGTCCCCGCGTCATCGGCGCGGCGGAACGAGATGTGCCGGTGCCCGAAGAAACTGGCGATCGCCACCAGACCCATCACCACCACGGCCGCGGGCTTCTCGGGCGCGTGCAGCACCGTGACCGCCAGCTGCAACAGCAGCAGATTCAGCGCCAGCCCACCGGAATTCACCCCGACGAACGCCAGGAAGTCACGCAGCGCGTGACCCCGGACGCGGAACACCAGCGTGCGATGCAGCACGAACGCCACCACGATGCTCATGGCGTACGCCAGCGCGGGGGCCAGCAGCACCGCGACCGGTTTGGCGACCTCGCCCTCGAGCACCGAGAGCCACAGCACGGTCAGGGCCATGCCGAGCGCGGTGTTGAACCCGCCGACCAGGGCGAAGGCGATCTCCTGCCGCCGCACCAGGCGCAGCAGCAACCCGGGAGCGGCGGGCTCGGCGTCCGGCACGTCCGGGTCCCGGGTCACGACGGCGTCCGGCGAGAAGTCGGCGGTACTCACGACACCGAGCCTGCCAGTTCGCGATCCTTCGTGAACATCGATTCGCCCGCTCCGGCGTCCTCGTCCTCGCGGCGCGAGCGCAGGTGCCACCACTGCAGCGCGATGAGTCCCGCGAGACCGGCCGCGCCGGTGCCCATGCCGATCTTCCAGCCCGGCGGCCGCCAGGTCAGCACCAGCTCGGCGTCCCGCGTGCCGGCCGGAACATCGATGGCGACAAAGGAATTCGCGACCGTGGTGAACGGGATGTCGCGCCCGTTCAGGGTGGCGCGGTAGCCGGGCCAGCCCAGCCGGGCGAACACGACGCGGCCGCCGTTCTCCGAGGTCACCCGGACGCGACCGGTGGTGTCGGTCTCCGAGATCGAGGTGGCGGTGACGCCCTGCGCGTCGGCGACCCGGCCGTTCACCGCCGAGATCGGGCCGTTGTCGCGCTCCAGCACCGAGATCCAGCGCTCGTGCCCGGCGTAGTCGGCCCAGTGCCAGCCCTCGGGGGCGGGCTGATTCCGGGCATCGGGGAACATCGCGCGCTGCAGGATGACCCGGTCCAGCAGCATCAGGTCGACCAGCGTGCGCCCGGTGGTGGGTTCGGGGGCGAACATGCGCCGGTAGGCGTCGGGGCAGACGCTGCCGTCCCAGCGCATGCACAGCAGCTCACCGAAGTAGAAGTGGCCGTTGGGCGTATAGCCCTGCACGTAGTTCAGTTCCAGGTCCTTGGCGTAGTTGCCGAAGACCAGCGAGCCGTACGCGCCGCCGAGGCTGTTCTCGCCCGGCTGGATCAGCCCGCGATCACCCAGCTGGATATTGCGGCCCGCGAAATCGGGGAACGCGGCCTTGGCCTCTTCCCGATTCGCGGGCAGGTTCCACGACATCAGGTTGGGGTGCACGCTGCGCACCTGGAAGTAGGCGATGGGCAGCACGGCGGCGATCGCCAGCAGGCAGGCCGCGGCCGTGCCTCGGGTGCGGCCCAGCCACACCGCGCCGGCGGTCAGCGCGGCGACCACGACGGCGGACAGCACGTGCCAGTTCACATCGCGCGGATCCGCGGAGAAGGTCCGCACGAACAGCAGCAGGATCAGCACGCCCGCGGCCATGCCCCGGGACCGCGCATCGCGCACGGTGCCGAATCGGCCCAGCAGGACGCAGACCAGGATGAGCAGGCCCACGGCCACCATCGGCAGCACCCGGGCGGGCCAGCGCAGCGGGCCGATCGTGCCCGGCCCGGCCGTCCACATGAGCGCCATGATCGCGAACAGCGCGATCGAGACGAACTCCTTCCAGTGCTCGCGCGCGGCCCGCCAGTCCACGAACGCCAGCGCCGGAATCAGGAACCAGGCGATGTAGGTCATCGGCAGCGGCTGCACATAACCCCACCACGAGCTGAACGCCGGAAAGGTGCTGGGCAGACTGGCATTGAGCGATTCGGACCACGGCACCGTCAGGAACTGGTCGTTGTTGATCTGCGCGGTTCCGCGCCAGCTCACCTTGGCCGAGAGCATGCTGGGCAGGAAGGTCAGCAGGCCCGCGAGCCCGGCGCACGCCGCGGCCGCCGCCAGCCGCAGCACCTGCTGCCAGGCGCGGCGCGTCACCAGTTCACCCACCGCGACGGCGCACAGCATGAGCGCCGCCTCGACCGCGGGGAAGATGTACTGCACCGAAATGGCCAGGTAGAGATAGACGAAGACCGGAATCGGCCCGCCCTGCCCGCGTGCGTACCGGACCGAGGCCGCCCACGCGTGCAGCATCCACGCCGTGCCGGTGAGCGCGGTCATCCAGCTGGCGGTGTCGAAGAACAGAAAGAAGCCGGTGAACGGGAAGGCCACGCCCGCGACCGCCGACCATTCGGGGCGCGCGCCGTAGGCCAGGCAGACCCGGTACACGCCGAGGCCCGCGATGATCGAGAAGATCAGCTTCACGATGGTGGCGTAGACCGCGAGGTTCGGCACCGACGGCGCGATCAGATCGATCAGCAGCTGCGGCGGATTGAACAGGCCCGCTTCCTCCATCGTGTAGTTGCCCGACATCCACTGGTCGGGAACCATCACCGGGAAACGGCCCTCGCGCAACGCGTTGCCGATCATCACCCACATCGGCGCGTACTGGGATTCGGTGTCGTCGGTGTAGAAGTGGCGGACGTCCGCCAGCAGGACCGCCGCGTATCCGAGTAGTACCCCGATCGCGGTGACCGCTCCCCATCGGAAGACCACGCGCCGGGTATCGAGACTTCCACTGTCGACCACGAGTTCCAGAGACTACAGGGACCGCGCGGATCGTCGTCGCGACGCCCATACCGCATTCCCCCGGAACAGCGGAGAATCAGCGGATCGGCACCATGTTAGAGTTCGACGGCTCGGGCCCCGCCGTCCGTCGGGGCGTGCCCGCAACCCGGGGCCGCCACCGACCGCCACGAGGGGGACCGACCGCGTGAGTACCGACCGCGTCATCTTCAGCCGTCCGTACCGGGCGAGCGGAGAACTCACCAATCTCGAGGCCGTGCTGGCCTCGGACCACAGCCACGGCGACGGACAGTTCACCGCGGCCGCGAGCGCCAAGCTCCGGTCGATCACCGAAGCGCCGTACGCGCTGCTCACCACCTCGTGCACGCACGCCCTCGAGATGGCCGGACTGCTGCTGGAGCTCGGGCCCGAGGACGAGGTCATCGTCCCCAGCTTCGCGTTCACCTCGACCGCCACCTCCATGGCGCTGCGCGGGGCAACGGTCGTCTTCGCCGACATCGACTCCGCGACCGGCAATCTCGATCCCGAGGCGGTGGCCGCGGTGGTCACCGCGCGCACCAAGGCCGTGGTTGTCATTCACTACGGTGGCGTCGCGGCCGATATGGAGGGGCTGCAAAAGCTCGCCGACACATACGGTTTCGCGATCATCGAGGACAACGCGCACGGCCTGGGCGGGCGCTGGCGGGGCCGGGCGCTGGGCAGCATCGGCACCGTGGGCGCGCTGAGCTTCCACGACACCAAGAACGTGCACTGCGGCGAGGGCGGCGCGCTGCTGCTCACCGACGAGATCCTGATGGCGCGGGCGGAGATCATCCGCGAGAAGGGCACCGACCGGGCGCGGTTCCTGCGCGGCGCGGTCGACAAGTACTCGTGGCAGGACATCGGATCCAGTTATCTGCCCAGCGAATTGAACGCGGCGGTGCTGGACGCGCAGCTGGCCGAGTTCGAGACCATCCAGGCCAACCGGCATCGGGTGTGGGACGCGTACGCGGCGGCGCTGCCGGAGTGGGCGGCGCGCAACGACGTGCGGCTGATGAGCGTGCCGCAGGACCGCGAGCACACCGCGCACCTGTACTACCTGCGGGTGCCCACCGAGGACCGCCGCGACGACCTCATCAAACATCTCGGTTCACTGGGCATCTCGGCCCCGTTCCACTACGTTCCGCTGGACTCCAGCCCGGCCGGCCTCAAGCTCGGCCGCACCCCGGTGCCGTGCGTGCGCAGCGCCGAGTTCTCCGGGACCGTGGTGCGCCTGCCGCTGTGGCCGGGCCTGTCGGCCGAGCAGATCGAGCGCGTGCTCGACGGGGTCACGAGCTTCACCGTCTAGCCGGGTGGCGCGACCACCGGGCAAACCGGTGGATTCCGATGCCGGGCAGAGGAAGTCTCACCCGAGTCCGCCGTTCGCCGCTCAGAGCGCGGCCGGATCGAGGTGTGCGAACCCGCGTCCGCCCGGACGCTCGGACGCGCGGTTAGGCGCGCCGGGCGATCAGCAGGTGGCCGTTGATCGGCTTGCGCTGCACGGTCCGGTGTTCCACCCGCAGCCCGGCGGCCTCGAGCACGGCGACGATCTCGGCCACCGGGCGCAGCCGGAACCCGTACCGGGTGAACGGCATTCGCGCCATGTCGTCGGGATCGCCGATGCCGATCACCGCGCGCCCCTCAGGGCTCAGGACCCGCGCGAACTCGGCGGCCACCCGATCCAGCTCGGGAACGAAGTACACGGTGTTCACGGTGATCACCGCGTCGAGCATGCCGGCTCGGACCGGCAGCGCTGTCAGCGATCCCGCCGCGATGCGCAGCGTGCCGGCCGCGATCTCCTTCGCGAACCGCGCCCGCCCGCGCGCGGCCATGTCGCCGGAGACCTCGATCCCGAACACCAGCCCCCGCGCGCCCACCCGTTCCCCGAGCAGCGTCAGCCCCACCCCGCCCCCGAACCCGATGTCGGCCGCGGTCTCCCCCGCCCCCGGGTCCGCCGCACTCACCGCCTCGTCGATGAGCACCCGATTGGCCCGGTTCAACACGACGGCGGTCCCCCGCCCCAGCACCCCGCGCGGATAACCGAGCTGACCGGCGACCGTGGACATCACACGCGCGACAAGGGGATTCACCCCTCGCATGCTACCGCCGGGAACCGGCCCGGCAGGCCCGTGCGGGGCACGCGATGCCGACGCCGCCCACCGCCCGTCAGATGCCCAGGCGCTCGGCCAGCTCGGGGGTGAGCACCTCGTACTGCTCGGATTCGCGGTTGTACCACCAGGTTCGGTCGCCGGCGACCGGGCGGCCCGCGGCCTGCACCGCGCGGGTGGAGGGGCGGAACGTGGAGCTGCGGGGAATGTCGTCCACGACGTAGATCAGGTCGGGGCGCTGGTCGGGGGCCAGGGCGCGCAGCGCCTCGGTGACGTCGGCGGGCCCGAGGCGGTGGCCCGCGCGCACGCTGACCGCGGCGACCGCCAGGGTGCGATCGGCGGCGGGCAGGCGGTAGGCCACCTCCATGTCCACCGCGGTGATGTCGTTTAGGACATCGACGATGGGCTGGGTGAAGACCGGGCCGCGCGGGGTCCGGATCACGGTGTCCACGCGATCCATCAGCCAGTAGTCACCGTCGCTGTCGCGGCGGAAGAGGTTCTCGGTCGGCATCCAGGAGTCACCGGGGGCGAAGACACCCCGCAGCCCGCCCGCGGACAGGTCCACGCTGTCCGAGGCGGTGCCGATGAGCAGGCCCACCTCGTTGTCGGCGCAGCGCCGGGCGAAACCCGCGCCGTCGACCAGGATCTGCTCGACCTCGGGGTCGTAGCCGATGAGCTCGACCTTGGCGGTGCCGGGCACCGGCCGGCCCTTGCTGCCGACCTTGGCGCCGGACACGTTGGCCAGCACCACATCACCCTCGATGGAAGCGTAGAACTCGAGCACCCGCGCCGGGGCGAAGCGGTCCTGGGTGCGCCGCCACAGTCCGGCGGGCATGCCCGAGCCGATGAACAGCCGGATCGGATGCGCGTGCCCCTTGACGAAGGTGTCCGCGTCCAGGATGTCGCGCAGCATGGTCCAGGTGTAGGTCACCACCGTGACCCCGTACCGGTGCACCTCCGCGGCGAACTGCGCCGGATCCAGCGAACGGGCCAGCGCGATCCGGCTGCCGCCGGCCACCGCGCCACCCAGGCTCACCAGTAAACCGGACGAATGATGCAGCGGCGCAAGGCAGTAGACGGTGTCCTTGCGATCCAGATCCGCCGCCGAGGCGGTGCCGAACGCCGAGAGCGCCCAGCGGTGATTGGTGACGTACTTGATGTCGAAGCGGTCGCCGGTGCCGGTGACCAGGATGAACGCCAGCTCGCGCGCCAGGCCGGGATTGGGCCGGTACCACGCGGGCAGGGTCACCCGGGCGGGGTCGATCTGCTCGAGATCGACGACCTCGCACCCGTCCGGGATATCCAGCTTGCGGGCGTCGCCGCCGCCGAGCACCAGCACCCGGATCCCGGTGCCCGCCGCGGCGTGCAGGTTCTCCGGATCGGTGATGAGCAGTCGCGCGCCGGTCAGTTCCGCGACCTTGGCCAGTTCGCTGCCCGGGGCCAGCAGCACCGCGACCGCGCCGATGCGCGAGAGCGCGGCGATGGCGACCATCGCACTGGGCCGGGTCTCCATGACCACGCCGACCCGGGTGGCCGGGCGCACGCCGACCGAGAGCAGGCCGCGCACGACGTTGTCGATGCGGGTATTGACCGCGCGATGGGTGTGCACGCGATCCTCGAACAGGAACGCCTCGCGATCGGGCCCGCGGCGAGCCTGTTCGGCGAGCAGGCGGCCCAGCGAGACGCGGGTGTGCGGCTGGATCATGCCGAGCCGGGTCAGGCGCGGCAGTGCACGCGCGGCCTCGCCGCCGAGTTCCACGGTGCCGCGCAGGGTCTGCCCGGCCACGCCCTCGATGGCTCGGCCGAGTCCGGCGCCGGCCTCGGCCAGGGTGCCGACCGCGTGCACCACGCGGGTGAGCCCGGTACGCGGCCCGTTGCGCCCGACCTCCTGGCTCATGTGGTCGATCTGGGCGGGCAGTTCGCCGCGCCCGCTGAGCCAGTTCACCCAGTCACGAACCAGCGGCCAGGTGTTGCGGGTGGCGGTGGACCCCGACACCAGGCCGAAATGCCCGGCCACGACGCTGGCTTCGTACACGTCGGCATTGGGCGCGGCCCGCACGATGCCGCGCACCGCGGCGGGCTGGCCGATGTCGTCGACCTCGCCGACGAAGGCCAGGATCGGGCTCGCGATGTCCGCGAAGGAGATGGGCTGATCGCGAATGACGAAGCCGCCCAGCATCATTCGATTGTGCTTGACGAACTGCTGCAGGAGGTCGGTGAGTGCGGGCCCCGGGTATCCGAGCCAGCCGTCGGTCTCGAGGAACCGGCGCTGGCGCTCCTTGGGCAGCAGCGCCTCGCGGTCGTGCAGCTGGCGCAGGAAGTCCAGCCGCGCCTTGGCGGTCTTGACCGGGTCCAGGGCCTGAAAGCCCAGGCGCACCATGGAATCGGTGATCGGCAGCCGGTTCAGCACGTGATCGGTCAGGAAGTCGGCCGCGTCGGAGGCGAGTCCGTGCGGGATGCCGAACGGCATGCCCGCGACGGCGTCCACCGGGCTGCCGAAGGTGACGATGGACTCCACGCCCTTGCCGTGCCGGTAGGCCGCGGTCTGGTAGGCGAACATGCCGCCCTGCGAGTAGCCCATGAGATGCACGCTGCGCCCGGTCAATTCGGTGACCGTGTCGATGACGCTGCCGATGGCGAGCACGTGGTCGGCGAGGTCGCGGTCCCAGCCGCCCTCCTCGGTGGTCGGAGAACCGAAATCGACCACCCAGCAATCGATTCCGCCCTGATGCAGAATGCCCACCGCGCCGTCCGCGCCGTTCACGTCCCAGATCTCGGCTGTCACCATGAGCGGGGGCACGAGCACCACCACGGGCCGCTCGGCGCCGACATCGTCCGGGAAGTAGTGCCGCAGCCGGTACATGCGCTTGCGCTCGACGATCTCGTACGGCGACGACTCGATGTCGTGAACCAGTCCCCCGAACCGGATCACCTCGAGCCCGTTCTGGGCGGTCGCCATCAGGCGCTGCATCGGCCCGACAACGGACTTCGTACTGAATTTCACGGCTTCGCTCCCAGACCCATCCTGCTTGTGACCTGCGTTATCCGCCCCAACGCGTCCAGATGAGCTTGCCATAGAGCCACCCTATCGCGTGGCGGCTGTGACCAGCACCATGCGGGCTACCAATACCGACCGATCGCTATTTAGCCGCAGAGCAATCTTTCAGCGAGATCCTGTAAACCTGCGAATACACCCATCCGCGAACAAGTTCACCCGGTCACGCTGCGGGTCGCGGGCACGACACGCCGAATAGCGCAATGTAGCTGCGAGTCCGCGAAGCCCGGACACGCCGGTGATAGCAATGCGCCAGTCATCATGTTTATGCGTTTGCCTGCGCGTGCCGAACCTCGCGATCTACCATCGGTATCGCTGGAACGCACTGTCTCGCTTGTCATTTCATCCCCATGTCTAATTTCAGCAGGCCCTTATCGGACCTGCCGTTTCGCCGTGGACTCCAACGCTCGCGTGCCGTCCCCGGTGGCCCTTCGAGGTGAGGACCGCAGCATGACCATCGAATTGCCCATTCACGCCGAAACCAATGGCCAGCGCAAAACTCTCAGCACCACTGCCGCCCACCAGCTGGCGCACACCACCAAATCCGAACCGCAAATGCAGGGCATCAGTTCGCGCTGGTTGACCCGCAGCCTGCCGTGGGTGCAGGTAAAGGGTGGCGTCTACCGCGTGAACCGCCGGCTCACCCACACCGTGGGCAACGGCGAGGTGGAATTCATCATCAACGGCCCGAACGCCCGGGTCATCCCGGCCGAATTGCAGGAACTGCCGCAGCTGCGCGGCTTCGACGACGAAGAGGCGCTGGCCGCCATCGCCGCGCGTTTCGAACAGCGCGATCTGGCGCCCGGCACGGTCGTGGCCGAATTCGGCAATCCGATGGATCAGGTCATGCTGATCGTCCACGGCAAGCTCACCAAGCTCGGCACCGGCGAATACGGCGAGGTCACCAAGCTCGGCATGCTCGCCGGCGGCGACTATTTCGGCGACGAGATGCTGGTCGAGCCCTCGGGCATCTGGCCGGTGACCGTCAAGACCGTCACGCCCTGCACCGTGCTGGTGCTGCCGCGCGCCGGGCTCGGCGAACTCAGCGAGAACATCCCCGCGCTCGCGGACCACCTGTCCGCGGTCGCCTCCGCGCCGCCCAAGTCGCAGAACAAGTACGGCGAGGCCGAAATCGTGGTCTCCTCCGGCCATTCCGGGGAACCGCTGCTCGACGGCACCTTCGTCGACTACGACTCGCAGCCCCGCGAATACGAGCTCAGCCTGGCGCAGAGCGTGCTGCGCGTGCACAGTCGCGTCGCGGACCTGTTCAACGACCCGATGGATCAGGTCGAACAGCAGCTGCGCCTGACCATCGAGGCCATGTACGAGCGCCGCGAATACGACCTGGTCAACAACCCGGACTACGGCCTGATCAACAACTGCGATCTCAAGCAGCGGATCTACACCGAGTCCGGCCCGCCGACCCCGGACGACATGGACGAGCTGCTCAGCATGCGGCGCAGCACCACGTTCTTCCTCGCGCATCCCAAGGCCATCGCGGCATTCGGGCGCGAATGCTCCAAGCGCGGGCTGTACCCGGACCCGGTCGACATCGACGGCCGCCGCGTGCCCGCCTGGCGCGGGGTGCCGATCTTCCCCTGCGGCAAGATCCCGGTGAACGACACCCAGACCACCTCGATCATGGCCATGCGCGTCGGCGAGAAGGAGCAGGGCGTGATCGGCCTGCACCAGATCGGCATTCCGGACGAGTACGAGCCCAGCCTGAACGTGCGGTTCAAGGGCATCGACGATCAGTCGATCATCTCGTACCTGGTGAGCTGCTACTACTCGGCGGCGGTCCTGGTGCCCGACGCACTCGGCATTCTCGACAACGTGCTGGTGGCCCGCCAGTCGGACTGACGCCACCCGGCGGTGGAACGACCGGACGCGACGGTCCTCGGAACGGCTACTCGGGCCCATGGGGTTGGGATCCGCGAGCCCGCACACCGACCCACCCGCACCCGACCGTCGCACGATCCCCACCGCCGGCGCACGACCCCCGTGAGACCGCCCCGGACGGCCGCTGTTCCACTGCCGCAGCCGTTCCCGGGGCGGGTCCGGCGCGCGCCCCCACCCCGGGCGCCCCGCCCCCGCTGCCGACCGGCGCGCCATCCATACCGCCGGCCCGGCGCGATAACCCCCGCGATAACCCCTTGAGCACCAAGACTTTCCGACTCGGTGAGGCTGCCGAGCGTTCCTGATCTCGGAGACCGGATCCCGTTCTCCTACCGCACATCAGTGATCGAGAGGATGATCTGCCATGACCATGATCGACCCCCAGCCCGAAGGCGTCCTGCGCACCGAATACCAGAAGTCGGTCGCCGCGTACTGGAACAACAATCCCAACGACGATCGGGTCAACACCAAGCTCGGCGAGGTGGACGGGCTCTACCACCACCACTACGGCATCGGCGAGCCCGATCTCTCGGTCCTGGAGGGCCCGGAGGACACCCGGCAGGAGCGTCTGGTCAAGGAGCTGCACCGGCTCGAGACCGCGCAGGCGGACACGCTGCTGGATCAGCTCGGCGACGTCCGGCCGGGCGATCGGCTGATGGACGGCGGATCCGGGCGCGGCGGCACCAGCTTCATGGCCAATCAGCGTTTCGGCTGCAGCGTGGACGGCGTCACCATCTCCGAGTACCAGGCCGGCTTCGCCAACGACCAGGCCAGGGAGCGCGGGGTCACCGACAAGGTGAACTTCCACTTCAAGAACATGCTGGACACCGGTTTCGAGACCGGCTCGCGGCGCGGCATCTGGACCAACGAAACCACCATGTACGTCGACCTTTTCGAGCTCTTCGCCGAATTCTCGCGGCTGCTCGAGCCGGGCGGCCGGTACGTGTGCATCACCGGCTGCTCCAACGACGTCTTCGGCGCCCGCTCGGCGTCGGTGAGCTGGATCGACGCGCACTACGGCTGCAACATCCACCCGCGCAGCACGTATTTCAAGGCGCTCGCGGCCAATAACCTGGTCCCGGTGGCGGTTACCGATCTGACCCCGGCGACCATCCCGTACTGGGAGCTGCGCACCCATTCCGAGCTGGCCACCGGCGTGGAGAAGCCCTTCCTGACCTCGTACAAGGAGGGCAGCTTCCAGTACCTGATGATCACCGCCGATAAGGTGGGTAGGTGACCGGCTATCTCGACACTTCCGACGCCACCCCGGCGGTCGATCGTGAATCCCTGCTCGTCGAGCTCGTGGACGAGCAGGGCCGGGCGGCGGGGTCGCTGCCGGTAGCGGCGGCCCATACCGCGCCCGGGCGCCTGCACCGCGCCTTCTCGGTCCTGCTCTTCGACGCCGAAGGGCAGGTGCTGCTGCAGCAGCGGGCCGGGGTCAAGACCCGCTTCCCGCGGCTGTGGACCAACACCTGTTGCGGGCATCCCATGCCCGGGCAGCCGGTCATCGAGGCGGCCGCGGTGCGCCTCGACGAGGAAATGGGCATGGCGGCGCGACTGACCGAGGTCGGAGCCTTCGTCTATCAGGCGGCGGATCCGGCCACCGGCCGAGTCGAGTACGAGTTCGACCACGTCCTCATCGGCTGGGGTGAGGACGGCGCGCCCCGCCCGAACCCGGAGGAGGTCGACGACTTCGCCTGGGTCGGCATCGGCGAACTGCGGTCGAACATGTCGGTGGTGCCGACCGGGTACACGCCGTGGCTGCCGCAGGTGCTCGCGCTCGCCGAACGGGCGTGGCACGCCGGTTCCCGCCCGGACGCTCGCGGCCGCTAGGCGTCGAGCAGCCAGTCGTTGGGCGTGAACAGTTCGAAATGCACACGGTCACTCGGGATTCCGAGAGTGCCAGTACGGCCAGGCGTGGGTGCCTGCCCGGAACACGGTGGTGGCCGGAATGCCCAGTGCGGCAAGGCGGCCGGTGAGCGAGAGGGTGCAGTC
>NZ_JBEXUS010000074.1:0-40385 GCF_040614455.1 Nocardia sp. NPDC005978 | reverse complement strand
GGCTGGTACCGCGGAAGCGGTACCAGCCCCAATGTCGTTTTCGGGTTGGGGGATGCGGAAGGTGGGACTACGCGATCGGGACCGGTAACGGCGACCTGGGCGGCGTGGGCGCTCGGTGGTCGCGCCTCGCCGCGCCGCATGTGGGGAAATGTCGGCGGACGATCGTAACGTGTTCTCGTGCATAGGTGAAGGAGATGCGTAGTGGAACTGTTTCGTGAGCTGACCCACGACGAGCCGTTTCGTCGAGCGCAGCGGGACAATGCATCGGCAGCTAAGGACGCGGGAGATCTGTTCGGGTTGCGACCGAGCCCGCGGAAACTGCGTGTGCTCATCGATGTCGAAGCGATGGGCTCAGGGTCTAGCGGGGACGTCGAGGCACTGCTCATGGGGCTGTTGAAGTATGACAACCTCGACGTGCTCAGCGTCGAGATGAGCGAGGCGCGCAAGCCTGAGTTGGGAGGACGTACCCACCCGGCGCGGAAAGGCTTCGTGCAGGTGCGAGAAACGACAACCCAAAAAGGCAGGTCCGCCTACCCTGGTCGAGAATTTGCTGTGACCATCGAGGGAGAGCGGCGACACTACGACGGCAGTTCCACGATGCGATGGCACGGATCAGTTCGTCCGGACAAGGCGATGGTCGACGCGCTCCAGGCGTTTGCCAACCTGGACGGCGAGGCGAAAGCCGGTATGACGCAGGAGGATGTCGAGCGGGCGGTGATGCTGTCGGAGATCGCGCGCGCGATCGAGTTCGATCTGGTGATCTCGGAAACGGTCACAACAGGTCGTGTCGATCTGCCGCCAAACGATCGCGCCAACGTCGTCAGCCGGTTGACGGCGGTGCCCATCATCGCGCACTACCTCAGGCGTCAGCACCAATACATCATCAACCCACACAGCCGAGTGGTGATGAGCCGTAAGGACTTCTATCAGGAAGCGGTGAGTGTCGTCGCTCCCGGTGTTCGGCACTGGCTGGGCAAGGTACAGCGTGCCGCTATGCAGGACCTGGGTGCCTCCGCTGTGTATCTGGCCGAGGCCGATGCTTTGGTCGGCCGGCTCCTGCGTGCGTTGAAGGCCCGCGACGATCTGATCGCTTCGATCGGTGCCATTCAAACCACCGATGTCGCAGACGATGGAGCCGACGCGCTCGACCGGGTGCTCGTGTCGCTTTGCGGCGCAGTGGATGTCATCGCTCGGTCGTTGCACAAGGCACTTCGATTGCAGGGGTCGGAGCGCAACGCGAAATTTCACGCCGAGGATTGGTATCGGAACAAGTTCCGAGCTGCCTACGTGGGTGTCGAGGGCATCAACGACCTCGACCGCGTGCAGGGCTACCTGGCTGGAATATTCCGTCTGCGCAATACGATCCACAGCATCGCGCTCCAGGCTGTCGGTTCGGTCACCGCCGATCCGCAGGCGTTCGTCCGCGTTAACGTCGGCAGACTGGACATCGTTGTGCCGCAGGACGCTGTGGACATCCTCAAGACGACGGAGGGCGGCGGATTGGAGTACTGGGGCGCACGACCGTTCGGGTCGGTTGTGCTCGCAGACCTGGGCGCATTGATGGACACCGCGGTCCGAACGACCTTGGAGTTCATCGACCGGCTGTGTCTGATCGTTGCTCGGGAATCGATCACTGACAAGGAAGATGTCCTGTCCGAGAACATCATCGGAGTGAAGCCGGGCGGCGCGCCGTACAAGCCCAGAGATGTGCGTCTGTTAATCGGCCTTGCGAGTGACAGGGATTTGACATCATGACGTCACTTGCTGGTGGCCTGACGATCCATCTGAAGGGGCAGCTAGGCAAGCTCGAATGCTGGTTCGGATAGGCAACGCTCCAAAAACAATCCGCAGTTGAGGACCGTCAGATGGATACCCATATTTGACCTGCCGCCACATCGATCTAGCCGATTTGCTAGGCGCGGCGTGGGGCGTGCGGCATTTTCGTGCGTTCGGAGGCCGTCGACTACGAGCGTTCGGTCTCGCGAACGACGATGTCACTAGGCTCAAAGTCTGCCTTTCGAAGCTCACGGAAGATGAGCCTGATAGGTGCCGACTCGTCGTGGCACTGTCCGACCCTGCACGGCATATCTACTCCCACGCACGTGTCCGACGGACCGGGCCGGCCATCAGCGTGGACCACGCTGAGCCGATCACCCACGCTCTCAGTGCCTGACTCGACGTATCCCACGATTGCGGTCCTACGGGCCGTAAGCGTGAATCCGTCCTCAACCGGTAACCGAAACGACTCATCGGGTGGAACCTCATCCGCCATCGCTCGATAATGAACGCTCCCAGGTGAGGACCATCCTCGGCGCTCCGTGACCGTTTCGAACCGCGCGCTATTCGGCCTCACTGCGCGTTCGGACCGGAACCGGCGTGCAAGCCAAGGTCGCCCGAGTATGTCAGTGGATAGCAGTAGCCTGCGGTGCACACATCGGATGAGGGAGACAGGAGCAGGCAAGGATGCGAGGAGCGCCCAAACCCGGAGAATCGCTTGCGGACCTGTTTCCCGAGCAAGCCCGCGAGTGGCATCCACATCGGAACAGCGACTTGACATCCGCAGACCTACGTCCTGGCAGCAACCGAACGGTGTGGTGGCTCTGCTCCGAGTGTGGCGCCGAGTTCGAATCCATCGTTAACAACCGAACCGCCAATAATTCACATGGTTGTCGCTCATGTGCGACGGCGCGACGGACCGCAGCGATAAACGTCGCGAAACCTGGTGAATCACTTCTCGATAGATTTCCTGAAATCGCATCACAGGTACACCCGACCAAGAACATAGCGACGTCTGCAGCGACGATCCGGCCGAGCCTGCACAAAAAGATCTGGTGGCTCTGCACGAGCTGTGGAAACGAATGGGAGATGGCACCTCGAATTCGTACCTCGCCGCCATACAGCGGATGTCCGCCTTGTTCTTGGAGGCAAATGGGCGAGAATCTTCGCCGACCTGCGGAAGGACAATCGCTCCTCGACCTTCGGCCTGCCGTAGCCGCTCAATGGCACCCCACCAAGAATGCCCCACTACTGCCTGGGGCAGTCACGGTCAGCAGCGGAACACGTGCGTGGTGGCTCTGCAACGACCCCGCATGTGGATATGAATGGAAAACCTCCGTTGCCAACAGAACAACCGGAAAGAAGACCGGGTGCCCGAGATGTAGCCGTATCAAAGCAAACTTGCCATCGATCGGAGAGTCGTTAGCAGAGCATCCTTCCCAAGTGGTTGTCGAGTGGCACCCAACCAAGAACGGTGATCTCACGCCGGACAGGATTAGGGCCGGCTCATCGCGGAAGAAGGTCTGGTGGAGGTGCTCAACCTGTCACCACGAATGGGAGGCCACCCCAGCGTCGCGTACAAGTGCAGGAACCGGGTGCTGGCCGTGCAGCTATCGGACGCGCATCCCGCTCCGAGACATACCCAAGCCCGGCCAATCACTCGCCGAGCAGTTCCCCGAGCTCGTCGCCGAGTGGGACAGCGAACGGAATGAACGCCGACCCGAGGAGCTGATGACCGGTAGCGATATCAATGCATGGTGGATATGTATGGCCAAAGGTCACCGATGGCGAGCGCGGGTCTACACGCGAACCGGCCCAATGAAGACCGGGTGCCCACAGTGCGTTCACCTTCCTCGACCAGGTCGGTCGGTGGCACAACTTTATCCCCAATTGGTGGCCCAGTTCCACCCGACCAAGAATACTGGGCGGACGCTTCATGAATATACAGCTGGCAGCGCAGCGAAGATCTGGTGGAAATGCGAAGCGCAAGGCCATGTATGGCAAGCATCGATTTCCAACCGAACGTCGAAGGGTGGCACGGGGTGCCCCAAGTGCACCATGTGGGGCACCTCGGAACAAGAAATCCGACTTCGCTACGAACTCGCCGCGGCAGGCTGCCCCGTTGATCACGATCATCCACGAATCCAGGTGGATGGCCGAGCGCCGGTCAACGCTGACATCGTCATGCCCGAGTGGAAGATTGTAGTCGAATTCGACGGAAGCCTGTACCACGCGGGATCAGAGGCCAAGCAGTGCGACTTAAGGCAGACGAATGCGCTCGTTGCTGCTGGTTGGACGGTCATCCGAGTCAGGAGCGCTCCATTGACCCTGCTTACGTTAAACGATGTCGTTGTGGGTGGTAATGCTGATGCAAAAGAAGCGGCGCTCAGGGTTCTCGCCAAGATAGAATCGCTGGGCTTTCATCCTATTTTTCTCGATGACTATCGCCAGGATCTCGATCTTTGGGGCACCGCCGACGCTGATGCGGTGATATATCGACATCACACGCGAAGTCTCGCCGCCCTGTTTCCGAGTATCGCGACCGAGTGGCATCCCACCGAGAACGGAGACAGGCGACCAGAATTCACCAACCCAGGTAGCAAATCTCGTACATGGTGGATATGCACGAGATGCGCCTACGAATGGATAACTTCGGTGAAGCATCGAACATCCGACGGAACCTCTTGTCCGCGATGTGCTTGCGCAAAACGTTCGGCCGTAAGCCGCGTGCCCAAACCCGGTCAATCGGCAGCGGACGCAAATCCTCGACTTCTCGATATTTTCGATCCAATCCGAAACGGCTCCAGTACACTTTTCGATGTTAAGCCCTCGACATCCATGCAATTCTGGTGGCGTTGCCCTGAATGCGGTCACCGGTGGCAGGCGACCCCCAAGAAGCCAGGGTGTCGCCCATGTGCGGCCCGCATCCGTGGCGTTGCACGGAGCACTCCGCGGCCCGGACAGTCGTTTGCCGATCTATACCCCGAACTCGCCGTTCAGTGGCACCCAACCAGGAATAAGGATCTTGCCCCCACCAACTTTCAACCCGGTAGCGTCGCAGCTGTATGGTGGCTGTGCGAGCGGTGCGGGCGTTCATGGCGACGGTCCATTGCGGGTCGAACGGCCACAGGGTCTGGGTGTCGAGCATGCTCGTCCAAAGAACGCGGCAAACGCACTCGCACCCCGGGGCCGGGGCAGTCCCTGCTGGATACCCATGCCGTGCTAGCCGGTGAATGGGATCACGAACTCAATGGAACACTCTCGCCTTACGATCTCAAAGCCAGCAGTTCCGAGCGAGTGTGGTGGCGATGCGGTGCTTGTAACAACAGCTGGAAAGCTCTCATCAGGTCACGTGCCCGCGAGGGTCATGGTTGTCAGAAGTGCGCTGGACGGCAAACAAGTCTCCGTAGGTCGACGCCCGAACTGGGTGCTTCCCTCGCGGACCTTAAACCAGAACTAATAGAGAACCTTTGGCACAGAGGCAAGAATAAGAACATCGATCCACTCTGCCTTACGCCGAACAGTCACACTCGGGTTTGGTGGCAGTGCCCAGTTTGCGCCCACGAATGGCAAGCTACACCCGGTAACCCAGCGTGCAAGCCGTGCGGTGCGAAGAGAACTGGGGCCAAGCTCAGATCGGCTAAACGAGGAAACTCACTTACTGAGAAGGTGCCTGAAATCGCGGCACAATGGCATCCAACGCGCAATGACGGCCTTACACCAGATGGGATCAACGCCGGTTCCAGCAACGACTACTGGTGGCTTTGCGGCGACTGTGGGCACGAATGGAAAGCTAGACCAACAAACAGAATTCGTCAGGTCTTCCTCTGCCCAGCATGTAAGACTTTGATGTGACGGATCTAGGGGTCAATCTTCGAACATGCTCGCGTGATCGAAATTTCACGGTATACAATAAAGGAACTGAATGAAGCGAACCATAAACAGGCTCACCGTGTGAGTCTGGCTCAAGTGCTGCGGGCGCCCTGAACGTCTTATAATCGGTACGGGCCGATGCCAATAAATCCGACGTGCCGTCCGGCATCAGGAGTTCATCGACTACCGCTCTCAGGACTCTTTATCGTCGAGGTCGAGGTCGAGGTCGATGATGATGTCGTCGTCTGTGGAGGCTGTCTCGTCGTGAAGGTGCATGGCCGCAGCTGGATACGGGCTGGTGGGCTGTGGCTGATTGGTGAGGAACCGGTCGCGGATGGTCGGGTCGTCATGGTCGAAGGCGGCTTCGTTGTAGGGCTGGCCGGTGCTGGCGTGGTGGGAGATGCGTGGGCCGCGTTCGGGTAGCTCGACTAGCCGGAGCCGTTCGGTCGCGATGTCACTATTGGTGGCGGTCAGCAATGCCCAGACCGGGCCTGCGGGGCCGTCGGGGTGGGTGAGGTCGCGGGCGGTGGTCGCGATCACCAGGTCCGGATCGCGTTTGGTGAGGGTGTGGCGTAGGGCGGTGTGTAGCTCGGTTTCGCGGCGGGCTGGAGTGCAGCGAGAAGAGCAGGATTCCGAATCTGTCGGTGGAAAGTTCTGGTAGTCGGAGAGTTCGGCGGCGACGGTGGCCAGGGTTTCGGTGCCGGTGTCGTGTTCGAGGAAGAACCGCACCGTGCGTCCGTTTTCTTCCCAGCAGCCGTACCCGTCCGGGCGGATCGGGGTGGGCTCGATCGGTGAGGTCCAGAATTGGTCGGTGCATTGACGTTCCGACCACCACTGCGTCAACCGCTCCACATCCGCAGTATCGGGGTAACGGGCAGGGTTGCGGTGCGCGGCCAGCGCGGCGAAGAAACCGTTGACACCCAAGCGGTGCTCGAGGGTCGGCGAGCACTCTAGTCGTTCGAGCATCACTGCGTGCGCGGCCGGGGTCGGCGGCTTCTCGGCGCGCGCCGCGGCGATCATGCGTGCGCCGGAGTAGCCGAGAGCATGGCGTGTTTGGCTGGTGTCGCCGCCGTAGAGGGACTCGCGGAAGGCGAACAACATGCCTTCTCGCGCAGCTTGCGTATTCGGTCTTGGGCGCGGCGGATCGAGGTGAAATCCAGCGCCGCGATCTGGTCGGTCGTCAACACCTTGTGCTCGGCCAAAAGGTAGAGAAGACGACGGTCACGATCGAGTAGTCGGAACCAGGGACCGGCGTCGGGATGCCCGCCGCGGCGCACGCCACGACCGCGCCGCCGCCCCTCACGTGATGAACCCTCAGTATTGATACTGAGTCGGGATTTCGACCCCGCCCTCGGATTGTGGTGTTGAGCGGCGCGGATGCCAATGCCGTGTTCGGCGTTTGAGGTGGCGGTTATAGGACGCCGAGCAGACGCCGACCTATCCGCGCTGCCATCCGCCGACCCAAACGCAGCCTGTGTTCGTCGTCGCCGATCATCGGGCATCACCGCCGCGACCGGCCGGGCACCCACAGCCCGTCGACCAGCACCGCCCGGTTCGTATGCTGGTCCGTCAGCTCCACTCCAAAGGTCAGGCCCCGGGTTCCGCCAGGCCTGACCTTTTTCTTATGTCGTAGGCATCTGCCGGCGCTCGGATCGGCTCATGTCGTACCCGCTATCGGCGGTTCGGGGCGGCGACTGACCGTCTGATCCGTTCCGCGCACTCGCGCTGCCCGGCAGTTTTCCGGAAGTCTCGGGAGCCGATGAACAATCTGGTCGCGCGCCCAAATCAATTCCGATCAGCTCCGCCGTAACCCTTCGGGGACCCCGCGCCGCGTGGAACCCTGAAGGGCTGCGGCCGGACCGAGTTCCGCCGGCCCGGTCACGAAGGAGTTTGTCGTATGGGTGATCCGCACTTCCATTGGTATCTGCCGACCTCGGGGGACGGGCGGGAAGTGATCGGGGCTTTGCAGTCGGCGGGGGTTATCGGGACCGCGTCTGCGCATCGGCCGCCGAGCCTGGAGTACCTGACATTGGTGGCCAAGACCGCCGAGCAGCTGGGGTTCGAAGCCGTTTTGACGCCTACGGGGACCTGGTGCGCGGACGCCTGGATCACCACCGCGGCGTTGATTCCGCAGACCTCGCGGCTCAAGTTTCTGGTTGCCTTCCGGCCGGGGTTGATCACCCCGACCCTCGCCGCCCAGCAGGCGGCCACGTTCGCGCAATTGTCCGGCGGGCGAATCGCTTTGAACGTCGTGACCGGGGGCGACGCGGAGGAGCAGGCGCGGTTCGGGGACTACCTCTCCAAGGCCGAGCGGTATGCGCGGACCGACGAATTCATCCAGGTCGTGCGGAAGGCGTGGGTCGGGCAGCCGAGCGACTTCAAGGGCGAGTACTACGACGTGACCGGAACCATGGTGCTGCCCGCGCCCTCACCGGTGCCGGAGGTCTTCTTCGGCGGGGCGAGCGACGCGGCCAGAGAAGTCGCCGCCAAGAACGTCGACACCTATCTCACCTGGACCGAGCCGCCCGCCGCGGTGGGCGCGTTGATCGAAGATGTGCGCGCCCGCGCCGAGAAGTACGGCCGGAAACTGTCTTTCGGCATCCGGGCGCACGTGATCACCCGCGACACCCACGAGCAGGCTTGGGCCGAGGCGCGAAACCTGCTGTCCCGCATGGACCCGGCGATCATCGAACTGGCCCGGGCCCGGCTGAAGCAGGGCGAGTCCGAGGGGCAGCGCAGGCAGCTGGAGCTGAACGCCGACCGGGACAGCCTCGAGGTGTATCCGGGGCTGTGGGCCGGCTACGGCCTGGTGCGCCCGGGCGCGGGCACCGCCCTGGTCGGCAGTCACTCCGAGGTCGCCGACCTCATCGAGCAGTACCGCGCCGTCGGGGTCGACCACTTCATCCTCTCCGGCCAGCCGCACATCGAGGAGGCGTACTGGTTCGGCGAGGGCGTACTGCCGCTGGTCAAGAAGTAGCCGGCCGAGCACATCGAGCAGGCGTATCTGTTGTCCTTCCGCCGGTCGAGAAGTAACCGGCGGAAGGACTTTCGCGATGGTCAGCCGCCGTTGAACGCGGGCGCGTACGCCCGGCACGGCTGACCGCGCAACCCGTCGCAGGCGGGCAGCGGCGCGCCGGCCACGGCCCCGGAGATCACCGGCAGCACGAGGGCCGAGCCGCCCGCCCCGAGCTGAATCGTGTCCACGACGAGTCCGTTCGTGGCGGGGGTGTCGAATCGCCACGACGTGCGGTCACCGCCCGGCGCGGTGAGGGTGACGCGAATGCGGGAGCCGGCGCGGAACGCGTGCGCCATCGGGTCGATCGAGATACGCGCCCCGTTGAATCCGGGTGACAGGTCCGCCGGGTTGCGATAGGACCGGATCGGTTGCAGCTCGGTCGCATTCGCGTCCACGGCGCGGTAGGACGACCGGAGGTAGCCGGAGGCGACATAGGTCTCGCGTCCGTCCGGGCGCACCTCGGTGACGGTCGCCTGGAGATCGGTGACCGGCGCGGTGCTGGACAGCTGGAGATCAAGACTGGCGGGCCCGGCCGTCACCACGTCGTGGTCCAGTACCGGTGAGGTGAAACCGATTCCGGCGTCGCCGGGCAGCGGTGTCCAGTTGTACGGCGGAATCGGCTGCCAGGGAATATCCGACGGACCGACCACATCCAGCGTCCCGGCCGGGCGAGCCGCCGGATCGGGCCGGAACGAGATGCTCTCCACCGCCCCGGGCTCGGTCGACAGAGCGCCGCCCGCACCCAGATGCCAAGTGGTGGGCACGATCCGCGACGACGGCCAGCCGTCCAATCCCAGCGACCAAGGCGCAGCGAGTCCGCCGGCTCCCGCGGCCCCGGCGCCATTGTCATAGAAGACCTCGACCCGAGGTGAGTTCGCAAACGCCGCCTTGGCGGCCGATACCGACGGCGAACCCGCGAGCCGGGTGCTGTCGACCCGAACGGCAGGGGACCGGGTAATGGCCGCGTACATCACGGTACTGAGCGCCTCCAGCGCCGGGGACGGCGGCGGAACCCGTTCCGCCACGAAGATATTCAGGAACTCCCACCACTGACTCAGGATCTGCGGCCCGAGCGAGTCGAAGTGCGCGCCATTGATCATCCGCACCCACACGTCGGGATTCGCGTCGAACCTGTCGATGATGCGGGTCCACTGCGGGCCGACCTGCTCGTCCTGCAGCGCCCCGGTCAACAGGACCGGCACCCGCACCTTCGGCGCCCACGTCGAGGGGGAGCGGTGGTCGAACACCTCGGGATTGCGTTCGGGATTGTCGGCCACCAGCTGCCGCAGACTCGGGGTCTGCAGCCGCAGTGACTGATTCGCCGCGCATTCCTGATCACCACGCTGAATCAGCTGCCGCACATAGGGTTGCCCGCCGTCCGGCCCCGGCGTGGCATCGGCCTGCCGCTCGGTGAGCCAGGTGTCGGCGAAGCCGGTATTGAAGATGCCGCCCGGAAATCCGGTGGAGTGCAGATCCTCGGTCAGGCTCATGGGCGCGATGGCGGCCAGGCTCGGCGGCTCGGTGCCCGCGACGGCGATCTGCGAGATGCCCGAGTACGAGATGCCGACCAGGCCGACCTTGTGCCCCGCGACCCAGGGTTGGGCGGCAACGGTTTCCACGATGTCGTAGCCGTCGTACACGGTCGGGTAGTCGAACAGGTCGTACGCGCCGCCGGAGCATCCGCTGCCGCGCATCTGCACGCTGACCGACGCGAATCCGATATCCGGGGCGAGCTCGGCCCCCAGCACGAGGCCGTTCGCCGGGGCCAGCGGATCGCGCGCCTTGAGCAACCCGGTGGCCGCGCCCAGCACGAGTGGATTCGGCGCCGCGGTCTGATATCCGGAGTACTCGACGACGGTGGGAAAAGGCCCGTCCGCCAATGTTTTCCCGAACGGCAGCCGCACGAACGCCGCGAGCGTGATGCCGTCGCGCATGCGCACATAGTTCATCCCGGGCTGCAACCGCTGCTCGTCATACTGCGACTGCGGTGGCGCGGTCCCGTCCAGCACGCGAAAACTGTTGCCGCGCACGCCCTCGACCCGGAACCGGTAGCCGTCGCCCGGCCGCAGATCCCGCACCAGGAACGAGCCGAGCCGATCCACGCTGCCGCGCCCCACGATTCGCTCGTTCGCGTCGAGGAGTTCCACCCCCGCACCGGGTGTCGCTCCCCGGATGTACGCCGCGGTCACCGAGCCCTGCCCGGTGCCGGTATCGGGTGCCGCGTGCGCCGCGGGCACGGCGCCCAGCGCGATGAGGAGCAGTGCCAGCAGGGGGGTCAGCCGTCGATAGGGGCGCACGGTGCACACGGTAAAGGTCAACTGACCAGGAAGCGTCGCTTTCGGTCAGCCGGGTTCTTATCCGCAGGGCCGTAAGCTGTTTCGAATTGTTCAGGCAATCGAAACAATCAAGCTGAGCGAAACTCGGCCTGTTGGTCACACGTCCGGCATAGAGTTCGGTCTCGGTCGACGCCACCCGGGCGCTCGACGCGTTTCGGTGGGAGCCGCACGATGATCGAACGTCGGCCGAGCCCACCCGCGGGTGGGCTGAGCTGCCCGGATCTCACCGAACCTCTCACCCGTCGCAGGCTCACCACCTACGGCGTCGGCTCGGTCGGCACCGCGGTGTTCGCCACGGTCCCCGGCCTGCTGCTGCTCTACTACCTGACCGATGTGCTCGGCGTGGCCGCGGGATTGGCGGGGCTCGTAGTCGCGCTTCCGAAGCTCTGGGACGTGATCTTCAACCCCATCGTCGGCGCGGTCAGTGATCGCGAGGCGGTCCGCACCGGTCGCCGGACCGTGCTGCTGCTGTGGGGCGCGATATCGCTGCCCGTGCTCTTCACGGCCATGTTCCTCTCGCCGTTCACGGGGGCCGCCGGTGCGGCATGGGTCGCGGTCGTCTTCGTCCTGGCCTCCAGCGCCTACGCGCTGTTCCAGGTGCCCTATGTCGGGCTGCCGGCGGAAATGGCGGCGGGCGCGGACGCCAGGACCCGGGTGACAGCGCGTCGCGTCATTTACCTGACCATCGGCATCCTGCTCGGCGGCGGGATAGCCCCGGTGTTGGCGGCCACGGCAGGTGGTGGCCGCGGCGGCTACGTGGTGATGGGGGTGGTGGTCGGAGTGCTGATGCTGGGCGCGCTGGTCACCGCGGCCCTGGGCACCCGCTGGGTGCGGTCGAGTCCGGGGCAGTCGCTCAGGTTGATCGCCGCGGTGCGCTCGGCGCGGGGCAATCGGCCGTTCTTCGCGCTGCTGACCGTTTACATCACCCAGGCCGTCGCGGTGGCCATCATGTTGGCAGCCGCGCCGTATATCGCCACCTACTGGCTCGGCGGGCACGGCATGACCTCGGTCCTGTTCATCTGCCTGGTCGCCCCGAGCGCACTGGCCATCCCGGTCTGGGAGCGGCTCGCCCGCCGCTTCGGCAGGCTGCGCTGCTATGTCGCCGCCACCGTCGGCTACGCCGCCGGCGCGCTGCTGTTGCTGCCGGGCATCGCCCTCGGCGGGCCGATTCCGGCGCTGATCCTGATAGCCCTCCTCGGAATCGGCTACGCCGCACTGCAACTGCTGTCGCTGGCGCTGCTGCCCGATACCGTCCTGGCGGACGCCGACCGCACCGGACAGACGCAGGCGGGGACTTTCACCGGCCTCTGGACCGCGGGCGAGACGGCCGGCATGGCCATCGGTCCAGGGCTGTTCTCCGTGGCGCTCGCGGTCTCCGGATACGCCGCGACCACCTGGGATGCCCCGGTGGCCCAGTCCGGCGGAGCGAAACTGGGCATGCTGCTCGGATTCACCGTCGCCCCCGCCCTGCTGATGCTGGTCTCGCTCCCCGCCCTGCGCGCCTTCGCCCGCACCCGCACGCCCGAACCCGCAGCGCCACGGCTCGATTCGGCCCTCGAGGGCTAGGCACGGCGCGGGCGGCGGCCGCACCGCGCCGGATCCTCTGCCGTGCCGTGCAATTCCGTCGCCCCGAGCCCGTCTCGCCGCCCCGAGCCCGTCCCGCCGCCCCGAGCTCGTCCCGCCCCGAGCCCGTCCCGCCCCGAACTCGTCTCGCCGAATCGATCACCGGGAAGCCGCCACCCCGCGCCGGGCCGGAAACCCGTGTGCCCGGGCCGCACCGACGGCGACCGCCACCGGCACGAGCAGCGCCAGTACGCTCCAGGGCAGCGCGCCGGCGGTGAACCATCCGAGCAGTAGCCCGCCCACCACCCCGCCCAGTGCCATGGCCACATTCCAGAGCGTGACGAGCATGGCCTGCGCGGAATCGGCAGCGGGGCCACCCGCGTCGGCGACGGCCGTCTGCAGCAGCGTCGGCAGACCGCCCCAGCCCAGACCCCACAGCACCGCGGCGAAGTACACGAGTGCGGGGTTGCGGGCCAGTGCCGCAAGGATTCCCGCCGCTACCGCGACCAGCAGGACGCTGGCGATGGTCAGCGCGCGCAGCCGGCGGTCGATGTGCGCGCCGACGAACCAGATGCTCACCAGGGAGGCGGCGCCGAACGCCAGCAGTACCGCGCCGGTGGCGTCCTCCATCCCCGCGCGCGCCAGGAACGCCGCGATGTAGGTGTACAGAATCGTATGCGCCAGAACGAATATCAGCGTCACGAACAGCACCGGGCGCACGCCGGGAACGGTCAGGGCGCGCGTGATCGGGGTGTGCTCGCCAGAGGTCTGCCCGGGCCGATCGGGCACCCCGAACCGGATCCAGCCGAGCAGCAGGACCGTGAGCACGGACATCGACAGGAACGCCGCCCGCCACCCGACCGCCTGCCCGATGAACGCACCGGCGGGCACGCCCAGCGAGAGCGCGACCGGGATCCCGGCCATCGCGATGGCAACCGCCTTGCCCTGCAGATGATCCGGGGCGAGCCGCCGCGCGTACCCGGCCATCAGTGCCCAGGCCAGCCCCGCCGCCACCCCGGCCAGAAATCGCGCGGTCATGGTCAGCCCGTAGTTGGAGGACAGGGCCGTAACGGTATTGGCGACCGCGAACCCCGCCATCGCGGTCAGCAGCAATCTCTTGCGCCGCCAATGAGCGGTGGCGGCGGTCAGCGGAATGGCGGTCAGCGCCGTGCCGATCGCGTAGATCGTCACCGACTGTCCGGCGGCGGATTCGCCGACCCCCAGGTCGCCGCTGAGCGCGGGCAGCACTCCGGCCGGTAGCGTTTCGGTGAGGCTGGTGATGAATACGGCCGTGGCCAGTGCCAGCAGCGCACCGGCATCGAGCTTCGTGACCGGTCCCGGCGGCGCGGATGCGCTGGGCGGGAACGTGTTCGGTGTCGTCATGAACGGTATGGTCGAACCTTCACATTGATGTGAAGGTCAACCGGAGCACCTGTGAGGTACGACATATGCGCATCGGAGAGCTCGCCGAGCGAACCGGAACCTCCCGCCGCCTGCTGCGTTACTACGAGGAGCAGGGTCTGCTGGCCGCCGATCGCTGCGGCAACGGCTACCGCAGCTATGACGAGCGCTTCGTGGACCGCGTCGTCCAGATCCGCGGTCTGCTCGACGCCGGGCTGCCCACCCGCATCATCAAACAGATCCTGCCCTGCCTCGACAAGCCCCGCACCATCGTGTTCGGCGACGCCACCCCCGAGATGCTCGAGCTCCTGGAGACCGAACTGGCCCGCATGTCCCACCGCATCGACTGCCTCGCCCGCAACCGCGACGCGATCGCCGACTACCTCGAGGCCGTGCGCGCCCAGATCTGAGTGGCCCGAACCGGGCGAATCGCACCCCCGGGCCGCGTCCTGACCGACCGTGACGGAGGGTTCCCCTCACCGTGCGGAGTTGCTCGATGACCTCCGGCGCGCGGTGATAGCCGTGCCCGCGGACCCGAAACTCGCCGCCATCTGCGCCCGCCATGCCTCGCCCTCGCCGGATGGTGCGAGCTCGTGGCCGGCGCAGCGGCGAGAGGAGAGAGCGGGTACACATTCCCCGTCCCGGCGGCGGACGTGCAGTGCCAATCGGGCGACGTGCAGTGCCACTTGGTCCGGTCGAGTCGACGTTGTGCGTTCAACCGCGCGACACTTGCTGTGACCGGCGGAGATTCGCAAGCTCCTCGTGATTCTCCACCGGTCTGCTCCGGGCGTCATGGGTGTACCGCCAATGCACGCCGGTCGGGAATTGTCGGTAGTCGTGGCGTTCGAGCTCGGTCACGATTGCGGGTGTACCCGGTCGGGTGCCGGCGGGACATTGGATACGTGCATGGCGCCCGGAGTACGAAACGGCCCGGAGGTCCGCAGCTTCCGGGCCGTTGCCCATGCCCGGACCACCCCCCGACCAGCTGATTCGCCCGGGTCGGGCGGCCTGTCCCGATTCGGTCGCGGCGCGCACTCCGTGCGAGCGCCTATCGTGGATGCGTGGGCATCATGGGTGAACTGTTTCCGGGCCAGAAGCTGAACGACGAGAGCGGCCAGGACGCCGACGGCCAGACACACAAGCCGCGCGTCGAGCTCGACCTCGACGCGGGCGTGATCCGCCTCGCGCCCGCTCCCCGGCCCGAGCCGACCGAGCCGCCGGCCGCGGACTGAGCCTCAGGCGCAGGGGTCGCGCAGCGGGAAGCTTCGGATCGGCGGAATGCTCCGATCGTTGAGCACCGTGGTGACCGTCGACCATTCGGCCGCGTGATTGGCCGCCAGCATGGCGGCGATATCGGCGTTCGTGGTGCTCAGCTCGCGAATGGTGTCCGGTGCCGCGCGCGGCGCGGGCTCCAGACAGACGATCTTGTCGGCGTAGACGCTGAGCGTGTCCAGCTCGCGCGGATCCCCGACACTGACCGCCACCGCGATCCGGATCGCGCCCTGCAACCGCGCCATCCGGCAGGCATCGCGCAGCGCGGTGGCGTCGGTGACGAATTCCTCGGCGATGACCACCGTCCGATCGTCGAGGCTCACCCGTGGTCGATGGCCCCGCAGGTCGAAAGCGTTGTGGCGCAATATGTTCTCCTGCTCCTGCTCGGTGTGCACGCGTTCGGGGTCCGCTATGGCCCCGTCGGCGACGGCCGCTGTGTCGATGAGCAACGAGCGGTCCTCGCCGAGCAGCCCGTAGACGAGATCGGGCCGGCGCGGCACGCTCAGCGGCCGGATGAGAATGACGTCGAGCAGCACGCGCAGGGTGCTGGCGAGCGCGTAGGCGACCGGCACGCCCGCACCGGGTGGGCTGAGCACCACCACGTCGCGGCCGCGAAAGGCCGACAGCAGTCCGGCCAACTGCCGTCCCGCGTCATTGCGGTCCAAGTAAGGCGGCATACAGTCCCCGACTGTGCGTGTCAGCCTGGTGTCGACAGCACGCGCGCGGCGGGTGTCCTGCCGCCGGGCGCGGGCGTCGGCCAGTCACCGGTAATTCGAAGTAGTGCCGCATGGGTGCTGCGGAGTTGATGCTCGGCCAAGGGATTCGGCCGGATTCGGCGGCCCAGCGGGGTGCGGGCGAGACGGATGATCTGCTCAGCAACCATCGTCATCGCATGCCCTCTCCATTGAGCTGCCGCGGTTCATGAGTGTTGATGACAACGTCTCAGTCAGGCAGATCACCAGTGTACGCCAGGGCGACCTGCGGCTTCGCGGATCGGTAGCGAGCGGATTCCATTGTGCCGCCGCGCATTGCGGGCAATCTCTGGATCACTTGCCCAATTGCACGGACAAAACAGTCATATGGCCTGAAAGAGATCAGAAACACCGCCGAATCGCGAAGGCGTGCGTGCCTTTTCGGCGCACACGTCCTTCGCAATGCGTACTAGGTGCTGATGAGGGTGTGATCCTGTGCCGGATGCAGGCGTTCGCTGGGCGGCAATTCGGCATTTCGCCGCCGATTGCGCAGGTACGACCACTGCAGCAAACCCACGCCGGTCACGCCGATCCCCGCCGCGGCCAGGCTGATCTCCCAGCCGGGCGGCATCCAACTCACCTCGAGATCGGCGTTGGAGGTCCCGGCCGGAATGTCGACCGCGAGGAAGGTTTTGGCGACCTCGGTGTGCTCGAGCTCGCGCCCGTTCAGGGTGACCCGGTAGCCCGGCCACGCCAGCCGCGAGAACACGATGCGGCCGCCGTCGGCCGAGCTCACCCGGGCGCGGGTGCTCACCCCGTCGACCATGGTGGTCACCGCGCTCACGCCCCGGGTGTCCGCGATGGCCCCGTTCACGATGGAGGCGAGACCGCCTTCGCGCTCGAGCACCCGGATGTACTCCTCGTGCCCGGGCTGCTCGACCCACTTCCAGCCCTCGGGCGCCGCAGTGGCGTCGATGCCCGGGTACTGCGCGCTGTGCAGCACCACCCGATCCACCTTCATCAGGTCGGCGATCGTGCGGCCCGTGGATGGCTCGGCGGTGAAGACGCGCCGATACGCGTCCCCGCAGGTGCTGCCGTCCCAGGCGATGCAGAGCACGTCGCTGAACGCGGCGTGCCCGACCGGGGTGTAGCCGTTGACGTACTGCTGGCCGAGATTCTTGGCATAGCTGCCGATGGCGAGTGAGCCCCAGGCCCGCTCGACGCTCTTGTCCTCCGGGCGCAGCAGCGCGCGATCGGCCAATTGCAGTGTCAGTCCCGGGAAATGCGGGAAGGCATCGGTCATGGTGGAGCGGCGCTCGGGGAAGTTGTACGACATGGGCGTCGAGGGGGCGGCCTTCACCTGGGCGAAGGCGATCGGGAACATGGCCACGATGATCAGCGCGCTGGCCAGGGCCGGTCCGCGATGGCGCGCCAGCCACAGCACCCCGGCGCCCACCCCGACCACCGTCGCCACCGCCAGCAGATGCCGCAGGACCAATTCCGGTGCGGCCGAGAACGAGCGGATGAACAGGACGCCGGTCAGCGCCAGCCCCGCGATGGCCCGCCGGCGCGAGGATCCGAAATCGCCGTGCCTGCTGAGCAGCACGCACACCAGCACCAGCAACCCGATGGCCACCATGGGCAGCACGCGCGCGGGCCAGCGCAGCGGTCCCACCGCACCCGGCCCGGCCGTCCACATGAGCATGCCGCCGGCGAACAGCGCCATGCCGCTGAACTCGCGCGCCGAATGCCGCGCGGCCTTCCAGTCGATGAAGGCCAGCGCCGGAATCAGGAACCAGGCGATGTACACCATGGGCAGCGGCTGCACGTATCCCCACCAGGCGTGGAAGGCCGGTGTGGTGCTGGGCAGGCTGGCGTTGAGCGATTCGGACCACGGCACGGTCAGGAACGGCTCGTTGCGAATGCGGGCGTCCCCGCGCCAGGTCACCTGTGAGGACAGCAGCAGCGGCAGGTTGGCCACCAGTGCCGCGAGCGCCGCGCAGCCCGAGACCAGCACGAGCCGCCGTACCACGGCCCAATGCTGTTGATAGATGTACTCACCGGCGATGACCGCGAGCATCATCAGGCCCGCTTCCACCGCGGGGAAGACGTATTGGATGGTCAGCGCGAGCCACAGGAAGCCGAACACCGGGATCGGCCCGCCGCGCCCGCGCGCGTACAGCACCGCCGACGCCCACGCGTGCAGCAGCCACGCGGTGCCGGTCTGTGAGGTGAACCAGCTGGCCTGATCGAAGAACAGGAACCAGCCGCTGAGCGGGAAGGCCACGCCCGCGACCGCGCCCCAGGCGGGTTTGGCGCCGTAGGCCAGGCAGATTCGAAAGACGCCGAGGGCGGCGATGATCGCGAAGACCAGTTTCACCACGGTCGCGTACACGGCCAGGTTGTCCATGGACGGGGCCAGCAGATACACCAGCAACTGCGGCGGGTTGTAGATCGCGGCCTCTTCGAGCGAATAGTTGCCCGCCATCCATTCCCACGGCACCAGCGCGGGGAATCTGCCCTCTCGCAATTCGGCGCCGAGGAGCTGCCACATCGGCGCGTACTGGGCTTCGGTGTCGTCTGTATAGAAGTGACGTGGATCCGCAAGCAGTACCGCCAGATATCCGGCGATCACTCCGAGCGCGGTAACCGTCCCCCACACGCGTACATCTCTTCGCGGTTCGGTCTCCGCGCTAGTCCTCACGAGGATCGGAGGCTAAGGCAAGCGGGTGAACGGAACAAGACTTTGTCGTGACCGGATCCGTTTCGCCCCGTTTGCTCGAGGCGAAGGACGCCCCGTTTTCTCGAGGCGGGGGATCCGGTGTCACTTCGGATTCGGCCGAGTCCGCAGGGGTGGACCCGGCCGAATCCGGCTGTCGAGTGCTGCGGGGACTAGCCGGCGGTGCGGCCGTGTGGGGTCAGGGCCTCAGGAAACTCGCCGCGATGCTCCAGAAGCGACCGCGATCCACCGAGTGGAAATCCCATGTCTCGGCGATGGTGTGCGTCGCGCTGACGATGCCGTGCACGTCGAAATCATCTCTGGAGGCGGTGCCTTTGACCTCCAGGGCTGCGATCACGTAGGCAGTGGCGGTTTCCACGGTGTGGGACACGCATGGACTCCAATCTGTCGTCGGGATGGGCGGGCGGTACGGCATTGCACAGGGCGGTACTGCATGACGCGAGAGCGGGTACTGCATGACGCGAGAGCTGTGGGGTATGACGCGAGTGCTGTGGGTATGACGCGCGAGCGGTGGGACGACGAATCAGGAAGTGCTGTCGGTGAAAACGTCCTCGTAGCGATACTCGGTGGGAATGGGTGTTCCTGCCGCGTATGCCTGCTCCTCACGCTGGCGCAGGTCGACGCGGCGAATCTTGCCGGAAATGGTCTTCGGTAGCTCGGTGAACTCCAGGCGGCGTACGCGCAGGTACGGCGCCAGGTGATCGCGGGCGTATTCGAGTATGGCGCGGGCGGTTCCGCGATCGGGTTCCCATCCGGCGGCGAGCGAAACATATGCCTTGGGAATCGCCAGGCGCGTGTCGTCCGGTTGCGGCACAACGGCCGCCTCGACCACGGCCGGGTGCTCGATGAGCACGCTTTCGAGCTCGAAAGGTGACACCTTGTAGTCCGAGGACTTGAAGACGTCGTCGGTGCGGCCGATATAGGTGATATATCCGTGTTCGTCGCGAGTGGCGACATCACCGGAGTGGTAGAAGCCCCCCGCCGTGACAACGGCATTGCGTTCCGGATCGCCCAAATATCCGGTCATCAGGTTGACCGGATCATAGCCCAGGTCGAGGCAGATCTCGCCCTCGTCAGCGACATCTCCGGAGATCGGATCCACAAGCACCACCGGCACTCCGGGCGCCGGGCGGCCCATGGATCCGGGCTTGACCGGCTGCCCCGGAGTATTGCCGACCTGCAGCGTCGTCTCGGTCTGCCCGAAGCCGTCGCGAATGGTCAGTCCCCAGGCCTTCTCCACCCGCGCGATCACGTCGGGGTTGAGCGGCTCACCCGCGCCCAGGATCTCGCGCAGACCGGCCGGACGCTCGCCGAGGTCGGCCTGAATCAGCATGCGCCACACCGTCGGTGGCGCGCAGAACGTGTTCACCCCCGCGCGATGCAGTTCGCGCAGCAGCGCGGCGGCGTCGAAGCGCGCGTAGTTGTAGACGAAGATGGTGGCCTCGGCCAGCCACGGGGTGAAGAAACAGCTCCAGGCGTGCTTGGCCCAGCCCGGCGCGCTGATGGCCAGGTGGACGTCGCCGGGCCGCACGCCGATCCAGTACATGGTCGACAGGTGCCCGACCGGGTAGCTGATCTGCGAGTGCTGCACCATCTTCGGCCGGCTGGTGGTGCCGGAGGTGAAGTAGACGAGCAGCGGATCCTCGACGGTGGTGCCGGGGGTGAACGGCCCGGCGGACACGACGTCGTCGGCCGCGCGGTACGGGTGCCAGCCGATCACGGGTTCGCCCACCACGATTCGGGTGTACTCGCCCGGAACCTGTTCGAACTTGGCGGTGTCCGCGGTGTTCACGATGACGAAACTCGAGCCGCCGCGCGTGATTCGGTCGTGCAGGTCCTCCGGGCCCAGCGCGGCGGTGGTCGGCATGATGACCGCGCCCAGTTTGGCCACCGCCAGCATGGCCTCCCACAGTTCGGCCTGATTGCCGAGCATCAGCATGACCCGATCGCCCGTGCGCACGCCGAGCCCGGCCAGCCAGGTCGCGACCAGGTCCGAGCGGGTGGCCATGGCGTCGAAGGTGATTCGCCGTTCGCTGCCGTCCTCTTCGGCGATCCACAGCGCGAGGTTGTCGTTGCCGCGCGCGAAGCCGTCGAACCAGTCGGTGGCCCAGTTGAATTCGCCGCTCAGGCGCGGCCACTCGAAACCGGCTACGGCGGCGTCGTAATCGGTCGCGGTGGCCAGCAGGTGGTCGCGAGCGGCGCGGTAGGTCTCGATGTTGGCGGTCATGCCTGCTCCTCGGTGGTGTCGTCGAGCAGGCGCGCGGCGATCTCGCGCATCTCGATCTTGCGGATCTTGCCGGTGACGGTCATGGGGAACTCGTCGACCACGTGCACGTAGCGCGGAATCTTGAAGTGCGCGAGCCGCCCCAGGCAGAACTCGCGCAATGCCGCGGGGGTGAGCGCGGTCGCGCCTTCGCGCATGCGCACCCAGGCCATGAGCTCCTCACCGTATTTGGCGTCGGGGACGCCGATCACCTGCGCGTCGAGCACGTCCGGGTGGGTGTAGAGGAATTCTTCGATCTCGCGCGGGTAGATGTTCTCGCCGCCGCGGATCACCATGTCCTTGATGCGCCCGGTGATGGCGACGTAGCCGTCCGCGTCCATGGTCGCGAGGTCGCCGGTGTGCATCCAGCGCGCGGCGTCGATGGCCTCGGCGGTCTTGTCCGGGTCGTTCCAGTAGCCCAGCATCACCGAGTACCCGCGCGTGCACAGTTCCCCGGGCGCGCCCCGGGGCACGGTCAGGCCGGTGTCCGGGTCCACGATCTTGATCTCGATATGCGGGCCGGCCCGGCCGACGGTGGCGGTGCGCTGGATCAGACTGTCGTTCGCCCGGGTCTGGGTGGAGACCGGGGAGGTCTCGGTCATGCCGTAGCAGATGCTCACCTCGCGCATGCCCATGCGCTCTATGACCTGCTTCATGACCTGCTCCGGACATGGCGATCCGGCCATGATCCCGGTGCGCAGGCTGGACAGATCGAAGCTGTCGAAGTCCGGGTCCGCGAGTTCGGCGATGAACATGGTCGGCACCCCGTAGAGGGCGGTGCAGCGTTCGGCGGCAACGGCTTCCAGGGTCGCGTGCGGGTCGAACGCGGGGGCCGGAATGACCATGGCCGCACCGTGACTGGTGGCGGCCAGGTTCCCCATCACCATGCCGAAGCAGTGATAGAAGGGGACCGGTATGCACACGCGGTCGTGTTCGGTGTAGCCGCACAGCTCGCCGACGAAATAGCCGTTGTTCAGGATGTTGTGATGGCTGAGCGTGGCGCCCTTGGGGAAACCCGTTGTACCCGAGGTGTATTGGATGTTGATCGGGTCGTCGGCGGAGAGTCCGGCCTGCGCGCGGGCCAGCAGCTCCGGATCGCCCGCGCGCCCGGTGTCCAGCAGGGCGCGCCATTCGCCGCTCTCCAGCAGCACCACCTGCTCGAGCTCCGGGCACTCCGGCCGGACCTGTTCGATCATGGCCGCGTAGTCCGAGGTCTTGAAGGCGGGCGCGGCCACCAGGGCCCGAATTCCGGCCTGCCGCAGTACATACCGCAGCTCGTGGGATCGATAGGCCGGATTGATGTTGACCAGCACCGCCCCGATCTTGGCGGTGGCGTACTGCGTCAGGGTCCACTGCGGGCAGTTCGGCGCCCAGATCCCCACCCGATCGCCCTTGCCGATCCCGGCGGCCAGCAGCCCCAGCGCCAGCGCGTCCACCTCCGCCACGAACTCGCGATAGGTCCAGCGCAGGCCGGTGGGGTGGTCGATCAGCGCCTCGCGGTCGGGGAAGGCCGCCGCCGTCCGGTCCAGGTCGGCGCCGATGGTATCGCCGAGCAACGGCGCGTCCCAGACCCCGAAGGAATAGCTCACCGGCGGGAGCCGGTCCATGCTCATGCTCACACCGATAGGATCCACATCACACCCGCCGCTCGACTACCCCCGGAAAGGGGTATCCGATGACCCCTGTGGCCGATCCGCTGCTGCGCCCGCGCGACGCCGACGCCCTGCGTGCCGAACTGCGCCATATCGCCGCGATCTCCCGCCTGCCGGTGGTCTTCGGCGGTGAGGTCAGCGCGGGCACGCTGGTGCTCAGCGAGTTCGTGGGGACCCGGACCAACAGCATGCGCGGACTGGTGGTCGCGCCCAGCTCCGGGCTGGGCGGCAGCGCGGTCGCGACCGGGCGGCCGCGCGCGGTGGCGGACTATCGTTCGGCGTCCACCATCACCCACCACTACGACGGCCCGGTGCTGGGGGAGGGCCTGCGGGCGGTGACCGCGGTGCCGGTCGTGGTGGCCGGGCAGGCGCGCGCGGTGCTGTACGTGGCCACCCGCGAGTCCGGGCCCATCGGGGATCGCATCGCCGAGGAGATGGTGCGGGCCGGGCGGCGGCTGAGCGCGGAATTGGCGATCCGGGACGAGGTCGATCGGCGGCTGCGCCTGCGCGTCGAGGGCGGGTTCGGCACGGGTGCATCGGATGGCGTTGGCGCCGAGCAGCTTCGGGATCTGCACGCGGAGCTGCGCGAGATCGGCCAGAGCATCCCGGACGCCGTGGCGCGGGACAGGCTGCGGGCGGTCACCGATCGCCTGGCGGGTCTGGTCTCCGGAATCGCCGCGGCCGAGCAGCCGGTGGCCCTGGCCCCGCGCGAACTCGACGTGCTCGCTCAGATCGCGCTGGGCTGCACCAACGCCGAAGCGGCCCGGCGTCTTTCGCTGCGGGCGGAGACGGTGAAGAGCTACCTGCGCAGCGCCATGACCAAGCTCGGCGCGCACACCCGGCACGAGGCCGTGGTCCGCGCCCGCCGTTCGGGCCTGCTGCCCTAGGGCTTTCACGGCGCGCAGCACAATCTGGCGCGAAATCCGCTCCGCCGTAGCCGATCCGGACGGCAACGGCGGCCGCGTACGCGGCCGCCGTTCGGACGGATGGGAGTTACTTCTCGAAGTGTTCGAGGGCCCGCCGCGGGAGGGAGGACCGCGGCGGGCCGGTGCCCACCGTCAGTCGTCGGTGGGCAGGAATCGGATGGATTCGCCGCCCTTCGCGTGGTGCAGGCGGCCGAACTTGCTGTCCAGCAGATGAGCCATGCTCTCCGCAGCGCCCAGATAGGCCTCTTCGACGGTGGACGCCTTGTGATTGGTCGCCACCGGCGGCTGTCCCTTGGGACGGGCCTCGAGGCTACAGCGTTTGTCTTCGTGACCACTCTTGTGGCCGTTCACATCGGTGATGTGGGCTTCCACCCGCGTGAGGTGCTCGGCGAAACGGTCGAGGACCGACGCGATGCCGTCCTCCGCCCGCTCGATGAGTGTCGCGCCACCGCCGACGTGCTTGTCTGCGAAGACCTGGATTTGCATGGCATCTCCAATCTCTCGGGATTGCCGAGAACTTGCTGACATCCCCGACAGTACCCGTATTCCCACGGATCGGCTCGTCAAAAGCCGGTTGGAAAGATCACCCCCGCTGGACGCTCCCGGACGGTATTGTTCGCGCCCGATTTCTGAGAATCGGATGAGCGTGCGGCTCAGTCGCGGTGCGGATTCCGCTGCGGCGCTGCGGGAGTCGCGGTGAGCTCGTGTCCGGAGTCCGCGAGCAGATGGCCCTGTTCGCAACACAGCGCGGCGCGAACGGGTGCGCCGCAATCGGTGTGGGTGATGGCCAGCGGGGGGCCGGCGGGCCCGGCCAAGTGCTTGTCGCCCCACTGCATGAGCGCGGTGAGAACCGGCTGCAGTTCCCGGCCGGCATCGGTGAGCCGGTACTCCTGGCGGGTGCGCGCGCCGGGTTCGCGATAGTCGTGGCGTTCGAGCACCCCGGCCTCGACGAGGGTGTTCAGCCGGCGCACCAGCACCGCACGCGGTGCGCCGGTGGCGGTCTGGATGGCGTCGAAGCGGCGCACGCCCAGGAAGATCTCGCGCAGGGCGAGCAGCGCCCACTGCTCACCGACCACTTCGAGCGCGTTCGCCACCGAACAGATTCGTGCCATGTCCGACATTCTATCTACATTCACATTGTGAACTCAGGGTGTTAGGGTCGGGGCCATGACGATTACTTCCGAGTCCGCGGGCGCGCCCGAATCCTGGGGCGAGGTGCGCAGCAAGACGGTGCGGTGGCACGACCCGAAGGTGGCCCTCGAGGCCGCGCCCGGCCGTACCGGGCTCGAGTTCCTGACCGCCATGGCCGCGGGCGAGATTCCCGGTCCGCCCATCTCCGGGCTGCTGGGCATGCGGCCCATCAGCGCCGGGCCGGGCGACATCGTATTCGTCTGCACGCCGGACGAATCCATGTACAACCCGATCGGCATGGTGCACGGCGGCATCGCCTGCACCCTGCTCGATTCGGTGGCGGGCTGCGCCGTGCACACGACCCTGCCCGCCGGCGTCGGCTACACCTCGATCGAGATCAAGGTGAACTACCTGCGCCCGATCCACACCCACACCGGCGAGCTGACCGCCCACGGCTGGGTGACCAAACCCGGTAAGCGTGTCGCGTTCGCCGAGGCCGACCTCCGCGACGCCGACGGGGTACTGCTGGCCACCGCCACCAGCGCCTGCCTGATCATCGGCGCCTGAGCGAGCGGTCCGGCGTCCCGCCCCACCGGCATCCGTGCGGCTCGCTCCCGCCCTTCCGCCCCGGGGGCGAACAACGTCCGCCCGCGCGGCTCATCCGACCGCGAGGTCCAGGACCGTCAGGGCGAGCTGTTCGGCCGCGTCCGGGTGCCCCATGGCCTGTGCCGCCGCGCCGACGGCCTTGCGGGCCTCGGCGTCGGTGAGCAGATCGAACAGGGCGGCGCGCAGATTGGCGGGGGTGGCGTCGTCGCCGATCACCGCGCGGGCCGCCCCGTTCTCGGCCAGGATGCGGGCGTTGCGAATCTGTTCGCCGCCCACCGAGTGCGGGTAGGGGATCAGCACCGACGGCTTGCCGAGGGTGGTGAGCTCGGCGAGAGTGCCCGCCCCGGAACGGGATACGACCACGTCGGTGAGCGCGAGCACGTGCGGGAGTTCGGTCCCGAGGAAGTCGCGGACCAGGTAGCGCGGGCGCAGCTCGGCGGGCAGGGCCGCCGAGCGTTCGCGGACCTGATCGTAGGACCGCGCGCCGCACTGGTGAATCACGTTGGCGACGGCCAGCAATTCGGGCAGGAACTCGTTGATCAGATCGTTGATCTGCACCGCGCCCTGCGCACCGCCGGTGATGTACACCGTCGGCAGGCCGGGGGTGTACCCGTCCCAATTCAGCGCGGGCACAGCCTCTTCCGCGCGGCCGGTGGTCAGCGCGGGGCGGATCGGGTTGCCGGTCACCACGGCCCGGTCGCGCACCCGGGCGGGCAGCAGCTCCACCGAGGCATCCGAACTCAGGGCGATGCGTGTCGCGGCGCGGGCCAGCAGCTGGTTGGCCTTGCCGATGCCGGTGGTCTGCTCGTGGATCACCAGCGGCCGCCGGCGCAGCGCGGCCGCCATGCCGATGGGCGCGCACACGTATCCGCCGGTGCACAGCACGGCGTCCGGCCGGAAGCGCCGCACCACCGACTGCGCGGTGAGCACGCTCAGCGGTACCCGCACCGCGTCCTTGGCGTTGGCTGCGTTCAGCATCTTGAGCGGATTGCGATCGCGCCGCAGCTTGCCCGCTTTGATCCCGGTGAAGGCGATGTCGTTCTCGCCCGCCACCCGCTGTTCCAGGCTGTCCGGTGTGCCGACCCACAGCACCTCGACCTCGCTGCCCGCTTCGGCGACCAGGTCGCGCAGTGCTCGCATGGCCGAGACCGCCGGATAGGTGTGCCCGCCGGTGCCGCCGCCGGCGACGATGACGCGCACCTTCGCGTGTGCGCCGACCCGGCGCAGGATGGTGGCGCGGTCGAGGGCGGGACGTGGCATAGGACGAGCCTCCTGGGGCGGGGTCGGTCGGCTGACGGGGCGGGGCCGGGTCCGGCCGCGGCGCCCGGTTCAGGCTAGCGCGCGGCCGGCGGGCGGGCATGAGAGCCCGCGCGGTGCGTACGGCGCGGTCGGTACTGGTCGGTCGGCGAAGATTGCGGGGTGTTGGCTATCGGTCGATTGGCCTCTACCATGGTTGTGATTCGGAACACCGTGCAGCCGTGTGTGTTCCGATGCCGGCGCCGGGTGCGCCGGTGTGCCGCCGGGCGTTCGCGCCGTCGAATCGGGGAGAGGGGCTCATTATGCCGCCCCGTTCCCATCCGGCGCTCGATTCGCCTGTGCGGCAGCACTTCTCGCTCTCGGTAGCTCCCGCCCCGCCTCGCTGTCCGGGTGCCTCGGGCGGGCTCCTCGGCCCTGTGCTCCGCATCCCCGCGACGTCGTATCGCGCACCCGTGCGCAACCGATAGTCGCGATACATGACCCGGCGAGTAATTGGAGGTAGCCATGAGTTCGTCGACCGCGGCAGATCCCGCATCCGGCTCCGAATCGGAGTGGGACGGCGGGTGGGGAACGCTCGTCGGCCCGGACGGGAAAGGGCTGGATCCGCTCGAGCGGGCACAGCGCCTGACCGCCCCGATCCTGCGCGGGGCGGTGGACAATCTACCCGGCGAACTGCGCCTCATGGCGGGCTACCACCTGGGCTGGTGGGACGCCGAGGGTGTTCCCGCCGCCTCCGCCCCGGGCAAGGGCCTGCGACCGGCCCTGGTGCTGGCCGCCGCGCGAGCGCTGGGTGCGGGCCCGGACGCCGCGTTGCACGCCGCCGCGGCAATCGAATTGGTGCACAACTTCACCCTCGTGCACGACGACGTCATGGATGGCGACGTCCTGCGGCGCGGTCGCCCGACCGTGTGGCGGGTATGGGGCGTGGACGACGCGGTGCTGGTCGGCGACGCCCTGCACGGTCTGGCCATCTGGACCCTGGCCGACGCCCCGCGCGCGGCGCAGACCGGCATGGGCAGGCTCGCCGAGGCGGTGATCGAACTCTGCCTCGGCCAGCATTTCGACTGTGCCGAAACGAGTCTCGGACTCACGGTGGAGGACTGCATGCAGACCCTGCGCTACAAGACCGGGGCGTTGCTCGGCTGTGCGTGCGCGCTGGGCGCGGTATGCGCCGAAGCCGCACCGGAGGCCATCGCCGCCATGGACGGGTTCGGCCGGGAGCTGGGTGTGGCGTTCCAGCTGGCCGACGATCTGCTCGGCATCTGGGGTGATCCGGCGCTGACCGGCAAGCCCAGGGGCAGTGATCTGTTGCGGCACAAGATGACTCTGCCGATGCTGGCCGCGCTGGAATCCGATACGCCGGCCGGGCGCGAGTTCGCCGAGCTCTATTCCGCGGATCGTCCGCTGGACGCCGCGTCTGCCGCGCACGCCGCCGACCTCGTCGAGCGGGCCGGCGGCAAGGGCTGGGCGCAATCGGAATCGGCACGGCATGTGCGCGCGGCCAAAGCGTATTTGTCCGAGCTGGGCGGTAGAAGTGATCCGCGCGAGCTGATCGAACTGGCGGACGGTGCGGTCGATCGGCAACGCTGACACGGCATTTCGGGCAAATTGGAATTGAAATTCGACCGCCCGGTACCGGTAGGGACTTTGGTAATCAATTGATCGGAGTCCATTGCTCCAAAACCGCTGTGCTGTCAGGATTACTTGCGAGCGGTGGTTCGGAAGCTCGAACCGCCGCCGAAAGTTCAAGCAGGCGTAGCTCTTTCGCAATCTTTCGTGTGCCCTCGCGAATACGCCTGTCTCAGTGCGGTTATTCCCAGGAGTGCCAACATGACGACGGGGCCATTCGCCGAGTCGGGGCGGTTGCTGGCACTCGGTCGAGAGTCCATCCGGGAATTGGTGGCGGAGCTGGTGCGCGCCGCCTCCACCGCACGCACCGGAGTATTGCGCGTATCCGGTGAACCCGGCGGCGACCTCTATATCGTGCACGGCCAGGTCGTCGCCATCGAAACACCCGGTGCTCCCGGTGTGCGCGAATTGCTTTCGCGTCCCGGACGTACCCGCGGAGGCGCCGCCGACCTGCGCGTGGTCGCCCTGATGGCCACGCTCGACGGCGCCTTCGCACTCACCTCTGGCTGGATCGGCTCCTGTACCTGGCAGGAGCTGCCATCCGGCCAGAGGTGGCCGGACCACCCTGTCCCGCCTGTTCCCGGTGTGGAACCCGGCTGGTTGCTGTCGGAGACCGAGCGGCGGCTGCGCGCCCTGGCGCACGGCCGGGTCTCCCCGCATCGCAATCAACTGGTGCTCACCGATCCGGGCCGCGCCCTTCTCCGCGGCCCGGACGGTGGGCAGTGGGCGGACATCCTGCTCTGGGTGAACGGCAGGCACAGCTGCCGGGATATCTCGATGCTGTTGTGCCGCAGCCTGTATGGGGTGACCGTCGAAGTCGTGCGCCTTCTCGACAACGACCTGGTCGCCATCGCGCCGCCCGTGCGGGCGCCGGCTCGCGAACCCTCGCGCGACGCCGAACCCGCACGGGGCGGTCCGGATCGCTCCGCACTGCCGCGCCGCCGGCGGGGCGCCAGCGGCATCAACGACACTCTGCTGCCGCGTGCTCCACAGCCGGTCATTCGCATTTAGCCGCGCGCCCGAAAGTCAGCCGCGCGCCCGAAAGGACGTCATGAGTTCTCCCACTGGATCCGGTGCGGCCAGTCTGGCCGATCGAATCGGGTTGCTGGTCAAGGATTTACGCACCGAGGTGCCCGAGTGCCTGGCCTCGGGCGCGATCGACATGTCGACGGGCATGCTGCTGGCGGTCGAGACGGTCGACAATCATCCCCAGGAGGTCCTGGATCTGCTCGCCGCCGCGACGCTGGATCTGTTCCAGGGCCGCAATGTGGTGATGATCGAGGACATCTGGAAGGAACGCCGCGGTATTCGGCAGGAGCGGCACTACTTTCAGGAGATACTCGTCAACTCCGACAACCTCACCCACCTGTTCATTCGCACCGAGAGCCGCGACGATGTCGTGATCGTGGTGGTGTGCCGCAAGGCGGTGAATGTCGGCATGCTGTTCGCGCAGGCCCGCCGCGTGCTCAAGGACATCGGCAGGCTCTGAACTCCCGCGCTAGGGAATGTGCGCGACCGCGCCGAGCATGGACACGGCCTCGGCCCGGGGATGCGGCCGCCAGACCTCGGGTCGCCACGCGGTGACCGCGCTGATGCCCGGGGCCACCATCTCGAAGCCGGTGAAGAAATTCGCGAACTCCGCGCTCGAACGCAGCTGGAAGGGGACCCCACTGCGCTGGTTGGCCTCGGTGGTGCGGGCCAGATCCTCCGCGTCCAGGTAGTCGCTGGTGGCGTGGGTCATGAGCAGGTAGCTGCCCGAGGGCAGCGCCGCGGACAGCCGCCGGACCAGCTCGTACGGCTGCTGGTCGTCGGGCAGGAAGTGCAGTACCGCGACCAGCATGAGCGCCACCGGCTCGGTGAGGTCCAGGGTGGCCAGCAGGTCCGGGTGGGTGAGGATGCGGTCGGGATCGCGGAGGTCGGCGTCCAGATAGGCGGTCTTGCCCTCCGGCGAGCTGTTCAGCAGCGCGCGGGCGTGTGCCAGCACGATCGGGTCGTTGTCGACGTAGACGATGCGCGATTCCGGGGCGATGCCCTGGGCGATCTCGTGCACGTTGCCCGCGGTGGGCAGGCCGGTGCCGATGTCGAGGAACTGGCGGATGCCGGCTTCCCGTGCCAGATAGCCGGTGGCCCGGCGCAGGAAGTTGCGGTTCTCGACCGCGGCCAGGCGCACGGTGGGGAACGCCTCGGCGACCGCGTCCGCGGATTCCCGGTCCGCCGGGTAGTTGTCCTTGCCGCCGAGCCAGTAGTCGTACCGGCGAGCGGGATGCGGTTTCGTGGTGTCGATCCGTACCATTGCCGACTCCGAGTTCACAACGCCCCCAATCCATCTCGACTACTGTTTCGATCATGCTGCCGAGCTACAGCCCGTATGACTTCGATGTGCACGCCGATCCGTACCCTTACTATGCCAGTCTTCGTTCGCAGGCCCCGGTCTACCGTAACGAGACCGACGACTTCTGGGCGTTCTCGCGGCACGCCGACGTCCTCGCCGCCCTTCGTGATTCCGATCGTTTCTCCAGCGTGAACGGCATTCGGATGGAACCCGCGTTCTGGGGTCCGCAGGCCGAACACTTCTTCTCCTTCGTCGCCATGGACGCGCCCAAGCACACCCGCCTGCGCGGGCTGGTGCTGCGTGCGTTCACCGCACACCGGGTGCAGGGCCTGGCGCCGCGACTACGCGAGATCGCGCGCGGAATTCTCACGCCGCTGCTCGAACGCGGCAGCTTCGATCTGATGACCGATTTCGCCGGGCCCTTCCCGACCGACGTGATCTCCGAACTGGTCGGGGTGCCCGAGGCGGATCGGGAGATGATCCGCAAGCTCGGCATGGAGATCATGTACACCGACGCGGAGTCCACCGATCTGCGGCCCGAGGCGATGGCGGCCATCGGCGCACTGGTCGGGTACTACACCGAACTGACCATCGAGCGGGCCAAATCGCCGCGCGAGGATCTGCTGTCCGGGCTGCTGGGCGCGGAAGACGGTGCGGACAAGCTCACGCCGGAGGAGATCGTCGGCATTCTGATTCTGCTGGTAGGGGCGGGCATCGAGACCGCGATGCTGACCTTCGGCAACACCTGGCACGCGGGGTGGCTGCATCCGGACGCGCGGCGCGCGGCGCTGGACGGGCGGGTGGACGACTGGATCGCGGAGTCCATGCGGTGGGATCCGTCCTCGCAGGGCCAGTTGCGGACCACGACCGAGGCGCTGGACCTGCACGGCGTCGCCATTCCGGCCGGGGCGCGGATTCTGCTGCTCACCGGCGCGGCGAATCGTGATCCCGAGGTTTTCGCGGACCCCGACGCCTTCGACCTGGATCGCGACACGAGTGCCTCGCTGGTGTTCGGCAGCGGCCGGCACCACTGCCTGGGCTCGAATCTGGCGCTGCTGGAACTGCGTATCGCCCTGGGTGAGATCGCGGCCGCGGTCGCCGACTACGACATCGACACCGCCGGACTGCGGCGAATCCACTCGTCGAACAATCGCGGCTTCGCGAGTCTGCCGACCACGGTGACCTTGCGCTGAGTGCCCGCTTCCTCCGGTAGCGGCGGGACGCCCGGCTGTCCGTCCGCTCGGGGGTCACGCGATGACACGGCCCGGTTCGGTGCACGCTGCGCCGGGCCGTGATTCGCTCGCCTACTTCAGGCTGAGGGTGATGACCAGCGTCTCGTCCTCGATGCTGGCCACGACCTGCCCGGGCGCTCCGCCCGCGATGCCGTCGAGGTCGAGGACCGCGCCGACCGTCCCGGCCGTCAGCTCCACCAGGGTCCCGCGCCGCCCGGACCCGGCGACGTAGGTGATGGAGTCGTCTCCGCTATTACCCGGCTGCGGGAAGTTGATGTCGTCCGCGGACTTGCCGTTGTTCAGATCCAGCTGCCGCAGATGCCCGCCCGCGCTCTCGAACGCGGGGAACTCACCCTCCTGGTACCGCACCTCGTACCGCAGCTCGGTCCCGAACCCGAAGTCGAGCTCCCGCCCCTCCGCTCCCCACAGCACTTCCCTGATCTGCAACGACCGGTACTTGTTCCGAACCTCGAGAAACTTGACACTGCCCGGCTGAAAGTCCGACACGACCCCGCCCCTTCCTGATAACCCGCCGGCCCAAGTACCGGCACCGAGCCGAACTTTACCACCGCCCCACCCCAATCCCCCTGCCCCGGAACAGTTTTCAGCAACCACTCCGCAACTCGAACCCGTCAGTCGTCCGCGCTGTCCCCGGCCTGCTCGGCCTGCCTCGGCGCGGCGGGAACCCAACTGCGCAGCGGCTGCACGACGGCGCCGTAGAACCCGTCGGTCGCGGCCTTCACGCTGGTGATGAAACTCGCCGCCGTTCCGGATCGGCCCTTGCCCATGGTGAAGGTCTGTTGCAGGGCGAACGAGGTGATCTCGCCGGTGCGTCCGGCCGTCGGTGACTTCGGATCCGAGCGCAGGCTGTCGAGCAGCTCGCACGCCTCGGTGCCCTTCTCGGAGAACACCGCTTCGACCTGGAGCTCGCCGGGCGCGCCCTCGAGTTGCTTGAGCAGCCAGGACACCCGGCGGCCCGCGGTGCCCTCGTTCGGCGCGTCCAGGGTGGTCCGGCAGCGCACCCGGTTCGTGCGCAGATCGGCGCAGACGGTCAGATCGCCCGCGGTGTCCGGGATCTGGAACACCGCCTCGAAACTGCCGTCGGCGGCGAGGCGCTCGGCCACGGCGGCATTGCGGGCGACCGGATCGGTGCGATGGCGCCGTGGCAGGACATGTTTCACGGTGACGCCGAGTTCGGCGGTCAGCCGCAGCGCCAGATGCCGGGACAGCGATACCCAGGTATCGGCGACCGCGAGCGCCTTCTGATCGCTCGCGCGCAGGGTCCCGGCGCCCACGGCGTCGCGGACCGCCACCCAGTGCCGCCCCATGTCCACGAATTCCACCGCCCCGGACCGGGGATGGTCGAGATAGCGCAGGAACTCACCGAGCATCCAGGCCTGTAGCGGGTCTTCGATACCGCCGTGCGCGAGCAGCATGCGCGCCTCGTGGGCCACCTCCGCCCAGGACAGATGGCGCAGCGCGACCTTGGTCAGCTTGCGGCGATCGACCTGAACGGGCAGCTCGCCCGCGCTGGCGGGCACGTCGTTGGACAGGCTGACGACCACGTCGTACTTCTGCCTGCGCGCGATGTCCAGATAGTTCTCGAGCTGCTCGCGCCGGAGCTTGCCGTTGCCGGTCTTGACCTCGAGCAGCCCGGTCCACATGCGGCTACCCCGCGAGACCTTCAGCACCGCGTCGGGAATGACCTTCGACTCGCCCTTCGTGTACTGCACCTCGACGTAACCTTCGAAAGTTCCCGCCGGAGCCCCGATTCGAGCGCACACCGCGCGCGCGAACGGACGCACCGCCTGCATGGTGGCGATCAGCGCGGAGGTGGCACGGCCCTCCTGCTCCTCACCCGCGCCGACGCCGACGACGGAGAACAGCCGGGCGGGCTGCCAGGAATCGAGTTCGGCAAACTTGAACTCGATCGGCTTGATCTTCTTCGGCGGCTGCTTGGCGGTGCGCACCCCGCGCGGCTTCGCGGCGGTCCTGCCGGACGTCCGTTCCGGTTGCTCCGCAACGGGTTCCAGCGCGATCGCGGCACCGGTATCGGCCGGGACGGTGGCGATGAAGTTCTCGGCCTCGACCGGAAACTCGGCCGATGCCTCCGCACCGTCGTCGTCGACGGTGACCCCGAAATCCGTTGCCAGCCCGGCGAGTCCGGAGTCCCAGCCCTGCCCGATCGCGCGCACCTTCCACGCGCCGTCACGGCGATAGACCTCACCGAACAGGAACGCCGATTCGGTGGTGGCATCGGCGGTGGCGTATTCGACCAGGGAATCGCCTGCCGCGTCGACGACCCGCAGGGCGAGCTTGCCGAGATCGCCGAAGCTGCCGGTGGTCAGGCTGCCGACCAGGGCGACGGTGTGCACCTTGTCGGGCACCTCGGCGAGGTCGATCGAAATCCGCGCCTGAGCACCTTCCTCGGTGGCGCTGCGACCCAGGAAGCGCACCGAGCCATCCGGGGATTCGGGCTGGTTGTAGAAGATGAAGTCCTCGTCCGAGCCGACCGTGCGATCGGCCCCCAGCAGCAAAGCGGAGGCGTCGACCTCTATCTCCGATTCGGTCCACCCCAGGACCACGTCGATGCGGAGCGCATCGTCCGGCAGCGGCAGATTCTGACCTTTGACCAACATCGACGTCACAGCGCTTGCCCTCCCGGCAATTCGGCACTCGGAACCGCAGGCAATGACGAACCGACCGGTCCCGATACCGCCCCCGATTGTCTGCGCGCCACGCGTGGCGTGGCGCCGCAAAGTGTGTCGAGGAGCGATGCGGAGGTGTTACACGTCTCACATCTGATTACCTTCGCGCACAATCGATTCGGGCAAATCGACGCACACCCGGTGCTCCGGGAACTCGGTTGCGTCAGAAGCTGAAGCGTTTGCGGCGGGGTTTCGGCGGGGCGGGGAGGGGTTGCAGGCGTGGGGGGTGGGCGGCGGCGGGGTCGAGGGTCAGGAGGTCGGCCACGCGGTGGGGGAGGTTCAGGTGCTGGCGGAGGTGGGGCCAGGCGGGGGTCAGGAGCTCCACCAGGGCGGGGGAGTCCAGGTCCAGGGCGCAGGCCGCGCGCATCAGGGCGTGGGGGTTGATGTCGGGGTGGGCGGCGCAGGCGGTGATCAGGGCGGGGAGGCGGTCGTGGGGAGCGTTGACCAGGACCTGGGCCAGGATCGCCGCGCCGGTGGGTGCTTGGGAGCGCTCGGCCATGCAGCCGGCCACGTAGTCGATGTCGGCGGCTATGGCGGCGTTGAGGATCTCGAAGTGCTCATCGATGACCAGGCGATCATCGACGGCCGCGCGCAGGATGCCCGCCACCTCCGCTTTGCTCCACAGGCCGTTGTCGCGGGTGCGGCCGAAGCGGTTGAGCAGCAACGCGAATCGAGCGCCTCCGGAGGCGGGCGTGGCAGCCGCGGCGTCAAGGGTGGTCACCACCTCCAGCGCCTCGGGCAGACCCAGGGAGCGGCGCAGCTGACGCCACGCGGGCTTCAGGGCGGCCGCGAGTTCCTCGGGTTCGGCCTTGACCAGGGTCACGGCTTTCATCAGCTCGAACGCGTCCACGGCCTGGTATTTCGAGCACTCCGCCACGAGCCGGGGCAGTTGATCGTCGGGAGCGCACGCCAGAATCTGTTCCAGCACATAGCGATCGCGACTGTTGCAGGAGATGTTCACCAGCAGCTGCGCGATGATCGGCAGGTGCGAGTGCATGGCCGAGCGCAGCAGCTGACTGGATCCGGTGTGCACGGCCGGATCGCCGATCTCGGCGCGAATGGTCTCGTACACCAGGAAACGATCGGGCGAGGCGATGCTGTGCTCGCGCAGCGCGCGATGCCGCCGCACGTGCTCCAGGATCTGGTTCCGCTCCTCGTTCTCCCCGGTGGTCCAGCTCTTCTTCAGTTGCGGCCACACGGTTTTGGCGTCGGTCGCGGACAGGGTCCCGTTCTCCAGCCGCCGGAAGGACGACTCGACCACCACCGCGCTGATGTCGAACCCGAGCTGCTCGGCGACCCGCGTCGCGCGCGAGTGCCCGCGCGCATCGGCGAGCACGTAGTCGGTCAGTGTTCGTTCGAAGGTGTTCCGCACGACCGCGTGGTGGTCGATGGCCGCCAAAGCCGTTGCCACCTCCGAGTTGTCGATCGCCAGGTGCACGGCCCGGCGCGCCACGGTCTCGTCGACGAACCAGTCCGGGCTCAGCGTCGGATCGGTGATCACCCGCGCGAGCTGGCCGTCGTCCAGCAGTGCGGGTTCGACAGTCCGCAAATGCTGTTGGTAGCACCACTGCCGGAGATCGTGCACACTCCGCAGCGTCGCGGGCACCGCGAGCCCGGCCCGGCGGTGCGCGACGATGTCGCGGCCCAGCCGCGGATAGGTCTCGGTGCTCGCCTCGATCGCACTGTCGGGATTGATCGCGTGCCGCCCCCCGGGCAGCGGCGTTTCCCACCCGACCACCGTGGTGATCGCCGGCGTCTCGGATGACAGCTCGGGACCGGTGGAGAACGTCAACTCCCGCAGCAGATTTCGCGGCAGCACCCCGTACAGCGCCTTCAACATGGTGACCGCGTCCCGCACCTGCTCCACGTGCAACGCGATCGGCGGCCCCTGCTCGGCCAGCCGTGCGAGCACCGCCCCGACCAGTACCGGCAACCACGGCTGGTCGATCGACGCCGTCGCGGCCCCGGCGAACAACTGCCCGTCCGGCTCCACGTCGGCCGCCGGCCAGTGCTCGGTCGGCGACACCCCGTCCTGCAGCGAGGTCACCAGCGCCCCGGATTCGAAGAGCTGCAACGCGATCGACCCGTCGAGCGCCCCGCGATCACCCGCCACCAGATGCGTGACACAGGTCCCCGGCCGCACCTCGGACGGCGTCTTGAGCCCGGCGACCGCGAGCCCGCGCGCCAGCGTGAACTCCAGCACGAATCCCGGTGCGTTCTCGACCGGTGTGACGAGCGGCCCGAGTTCGCGCACCGTGGAACCCAGTGCGGCGGGCCAGTTCCCGGAGCGCGCCACCACCCCGACCCCCGCGCCCGAGGACTCGAGGTTCACCAGGGCCCAGCCGCACACAAGCTGCGCGAATCCCGTCATGCGCGCACCCGCAGGTCCTCGATCATGTCCAGCATGTACACCACCGGATCGGCCGCGCCGTAGGGCTTGAACACGGGATAGGTTCCGTCACCGCGCTTTCCGCACCCCACCGCCGACACCGGGAAGTACATGTTCCACGGGAAGTGAATGCTCAAGGCCGAATCCACCGCCGGGAACAATCTGCGCACCAGTCCGCGCGTGATCTCACCCCGGTGCATGATCTGCGCCGGGTCATAGGAGTTCCCCGCCCCATTGGCGCTCACCGGACTGTCCGCCCAGTTGGCGGGCGGCGCCACCATGTTCACCTCCGGCAGCGGAATCAGGGACAGCAGATCGGTTTTGGCGATGATCGTGGACACGTGCACGCGCGGCGGCTCGATCTGCCGGTCGATGGGGAACGAGTTCGCGGCCCGCCACAGCTTGGCGATCTGATCGATCATCAGCGTGGTTCGCCCCACGGTCTGCGAATGCTCCACGGCATTGGTCAGACTCTCCTGATCGTCGGCGTCGGCGTGCTCGCGCATGAGCGCAAGGTACTGCTTGTTGAGGGTGGAAGGCACCACGAACCAGAGAAAATCCGCCACCGTGAGATGCGGGCTCACCCGCGCCGCCACCGCCCCGTCGGCGATGTCCTCACCCGCGACATCGATGAAGGCCAGGTTCACCGCCCGCGCCGAATGCAGTGAATACGCCGTCACCAGGATGGGTTTGCGCTGCTCCAGCCCCGCCCACACGTGCCCCTGGGTCTGGCGCTGGGCCTGCACGGTGATGCCGTCCGAGCGCTGGGTCATATCCATGGACATGCGCCGCGGCCCGGTGGCGTCGAGCGCGCGCCGATCCAGCAGTCGCGCCTCGAGCTGGGTCCACAGGCTCGCGGACTTGGGCGAGACGATGAACGAGTACCGGCTCGCGAGATTCGGGTCGTTCATCATGGAGTGGATCATCGACACGATGAGATGGCTCTTGGACGACGCGGATTCGCCGACGAAGCCGATGACCTTCGTCGGATGGTCCAGGGTCACCGGATCGAGTTCGCAGCCGCGCGGGCAGCGCAGATTCAGCTTGTCGAAATAGGTTTCGATCTGCTTCGCGTGCCCGCTGTTGCGCTGGCGGATCACGGTGTACCAGCGATTGTGCTCGCGGTCGTACGTGAATTCGGTGAGGCAGTTCAGGCAGACGGTTCGCATCGGCCGCATCTCAGCTCAGCACGGCGATGGTGAGCAGCACGATCGTGCACCCGAAGGCGACCGCGCCCACGCGGAACGCGCGGCGCAGCCACGTCGAGGCCCGGGAGCCCGGAAAGACGTAGAGCTGCCACCCGGTGCCGGTCGGACGATTCATTCCTCAGCCTCCCACGAAATTCGCGACCTGCACGCACAACCAGGTGAGCAGGATGAATGCCAGTCCGCCCGTGAGGATTCCCACGGTGACGGCGGTGGCCAGCACGCCGCCGATGATGCGGTAGTCGTTGCGGTGCAGCCCGGCCAGAATCCGCTGGCGCGATTCGATCATCGGCGCGGTCAGGAACTGCCAGGTGGTGTGGGTCGGCAGTGCGGGACGCTGCGGATCGGGTTCGAGATAGCCGGTTTCGCTGGGCGTCAGCAGGGTGGTCTGCATGCGCTTGGTGGTCTCGAGTTCGGGCGGCGGATTGCGCACCGGCCGCATGGCCCGGTCGATCGCCTGCCGGAACTGATGCTGGAATTCCGCCGCGGAGCGATGCCGCAGCGCGGGATCCAGCGAGCGGGCGCGATCGAGTTCGAAGCGCAGATCGGTGGGGACGGGCTCGGCGCCGTAGGCGAATTCGAGCGCTTCGGCGCAGACCACGGCGAATGAGTACACGTCGCTGAGGTGGGTGATCTCGCCGTGGTGCAGGTACTCCGGGGCCGCGTAGGGCTGGGTGCCCAGGGCGCGCTGATCGTGGGTGAGCCGGCGCATGGTGGCGCGCATCTCGATCGCGATGCCGAAGTCGGCGAGCTTGGCCGGGCCGTCGCGGCAGATCATGATGTTCTCGGGTTTGATGTCGCGGTGCACGACGTGTTTGGCGTGCGCGTAGACCAGGCCCTCTAGTGCGTCGGTGAGAATGCGGAAAAGCGCAGGCAGGGAAGTGTTCTCCCGATCGCGCAAATACTGGCGCAGGTTTCTGCCGTGAATGAATTCCATGACAAGGAACGGGTAGCGCCTGCCGTTCTCGGCGAAGATGCCGGAGTCGTGGACCATCACGATATTGCGGCAGTTCATCTGCGCGGCGATATGGGCTTCCTGTTCGAAGCGCTGCCGCTGTATTCGCTCATCCTGCTCGAGCGGCGGCAAACTCCCGGAATCGAGTACTTTGACCGCGACTTGGCGGCGCAACTGTCTGTCCCATGCGCCCCAGACCTCGGCCATGCCTCCTCTGCCGACGAGTTCGCGGAGCTCATAGCGGTTAATGATCAGCCTCAAGCGCGTGCGATCCCTCCACCCCGGATGGTTCGCTGGCCGGCCCCTTCGGACGGCTTGTCGGACGAACCAGAATCACCGCCGAGTGTACGCGGGCCTCAGAACGGCCGCCCCGCTATTTTCCTCCGCCCCAAGTCATCTGACGGCAATTCACCGACGGTTCATACCGTCCGTCTGGTTCGGTGCCGGCCCGTCACCGTTATTGCCCGGCGGGGTCCTTCGTGCGGTGTCAGCCAGCGGTTTTTCACCCGCTGTCACGATGTCCACCGGGCCGGTCCCGGGCGCCTTCCCGAATCGCGGTCGCCAATGGGCCTGCGCCACCGCGGCAATGGCGACCGCGGTGCCGCCGAGAATGGTGCCGCCCACCACATCGGTGAGCCAGTGCACCCCGAGGTATAGCCGCGTGAGGCACATGGTGATGACCAACACCGCCCCCAATACAACTGCGCCCCAACCGCGCAAGCGCCCCGGCCTGCTGCTCAGATACGTCAGCAGCACCACCCCCACCAGCGCGGTGGTGGCCCCGGCATGCCCCGAGGGAAACGACATGTTGGTCACGACCGTCATCCGGGTGCCGGCCGGCGGCCGCGGCCGGTCGAGCACCTGCTTGAGAATCGCCCCCGCGAACGCGGCTCCCGCCACCGTGCCCGCGATCAACACCGCCGCCCGCCAGTCCCTCGCCCGCCACCCCACGAACCCCGCGACGGCCGCCGCGACAACGGTGGCCCGCCCCGGGTTCCCGAAGAACGTGAATTCCCGAGCCGCGGTACTCCACCCGTCACTCCGGTGCGCGACGAACCACTCCAAAGTCCCCACGTCCCACGTGGTCAGCCACCCACCCGCAACCACCTGCGCGGCGACGATGACGAACAGCCCGGTCCCCAAAAGGACCCACCGAAGCCGAAGTACGGCTCCAACGACCCGCTCGCCCCGCATACGTCCCATGTAGCCCAATGTTAACCAACTCTCCGCCGGGCTCCCGCTCCCCGACGAAGGCTCCCCTTCCCGGTGTCGCGATTTGCGGTAACCCCCAGGTGATGGTGTAACTTCATCCCCGCACTCGGGACACCGAGCGCACAGTTCGGGGCTATGGCGCAGCTGGTAGCGCACCACACTGGCAGTGTGGGGGTCAGGGGTTCGAGTCCCCTTAGCTCCACTCCACGTGTATTTACA
>NZ_JBEXUS010000073.1:0-40480 GCF_040614455.1 Nocardia sp. NPDC005978 | reverse complement strand
TGAGCTTCATCGGCGCGGCCGCGGCGGTGGCGGCGACGACTGCCGCCGCACCGCGCAGCCACGGGGGACGGGTCGAAGCGGTGCGGGCGGGGGACTCGAATTCGCTTGTGCGCATGAATCAACGGTAGGAATTCGGACCCATGATCGGCGTCGAACCGGGGAGCTGTTTTCGGCTACCACCCTGGTACTAGGGGTTTCTCGGGGTTCGCCCGGGCAGGCTCGCGGTCAGCATGTCGACCGTCGCCTCGAAAGCCTCGTTCACCCGGGCGCTGTCGCCGGTGGTGATGAGATCGAGCTGGAGCCCGCGTACCTGCGCCAGGATGAAAGTGGCCGTGCGCGTGGTGGTCTCGGCGGGCCACTCCAGCCGCGCGAGTTCGCGTTCGATGACGGTGAGCCAGTCGGTCACCAGCCGGGCCGCCGGGCGGCTCGGGGTGCGCGCGGCCGTGGCCACCAGTTCGAACAGCACCAGGAACTGGCGTTGTTCGCGCGGCCGGCACAGATGCCGCCAGGCCGCGCGCAGCCGATCGGCGGGCGAATCGATATCGCGGATCTCCCCGGCCAGCAGGCGCTGTTCGAAGTCGTCCCGAATGTGCTCCAGAACCTCGGCGATCAGGGCATCCTTGGTGGCGAAGTGCCGGATAAGGGTGGCGTGGCTGACACCGAGGGCCTGGGCCGCCGGACGCAGGGACAGATCGCCTATGCCGTGGTCGAGAACATATTCGGTGGCTGCCGCGAGCAGCTCGGGGCGGCGGTGCTGGAAGCGCAGCGCCCGGCCGTCCACCTTCTTGCCGCTCACCGGCGCGTCATCTCGCTCATCACGCGGCAGCCTATCCGCATCGCCCATGGGGAAAGTTTACCGTTCCAACCGGTTACGTAACCGGTCGGTACGGCTATTCTTCTCGGAGCGGTCCGGTCCCAGGGTGTACGAGGAGAAGAAACAATGAGGTTCGACGAATACCGCTCCTACGATGCGGTCGGCCTGGCGGAACTGGTCGCCAAGGGCGAGGTGCAGCCCGCCGAGCTGCTGCGCGTCGCACTCGACCGCTGTGCCGAGGTCGACCCGGAACTCAACGTGATCAGCCTGCTGATGCCGGAGGTCGGCGCCGAACTCGCCGAGCGGCCCGTCGGCACGGGACCACTGGCCGGGGTGCCGTTCCTGCTCAAGGACCTGGTGCAGGACTACGCCGGGTATCCGACCTCCGCGGGCACCGGCCCGCTGCGCAAGGTCCGCGCGGCCCGGCACAGCATCGCCGTGCAGCGCTGGCTGGACGCCGGACTCGTCGTCTTCGGCAAGACGACCACGCCGGAATTCGGCAGCAAGGCCATCACCGAGACGCGGACCTTCGGCGCCACCCGCAATCCCTGGGATCCCCGGCGGACCCCGGGCGGCTCCTCGGGCGGTTCGGCCGCGGCGGTGGCGGCGGGCATCGTGCCCGTGGCCGGTGCCAGCGACGGCGGCGGTTCGATTCGAATCCCGGCCGCCTGCACCGGGTTGTTCGGGCTCAAGCCCGGGCGCGGCCTGGTGTCCAGCGGGCCCAACTACGTCGACCCGCTGTTCGGCGCGGTCTCCGAGGGGGTGCTCTCACGCAGCGTGCGCGACACCGCGGTCATGCTCGACATCCTCGGACCGCCGGACCCGGGCGGGGCCTTCGCCATCTCCCGGCCCGAGAACCCTTTCCGCACCGCGGTTTCCGAGCCGCCGCGACGGCTGCGCATCGGGTTCACCCACGAATCCCCCATGGGCACACCGGTGGACCCCGAGGCGGTGCAAGCGGTGCAGGACGCGGCCCGGCTGCTGGAAGAACTCGGGCACACCGTGGAACCCGCGGCCCCGGCCATCGATGGCAACCAGCTCGCCCTGGATTTCATGAAGGTGTGGACCGCGCTGGCCGCGGCCGAACTACAGAACGCCTGCGCGGTCAGCGGCGCTTCCCCAGCCGATTTCGACATCGACACCCAGGTGCTGGCGGCGGTCGGCCGCGCCATTCCGGCGCACGAACTCATCACCTCGCACGCGCGCTGGAACGACTACACCCGCGCGCTGGGCGATTTCCACAGCACGTACGACCTGCTGCTCACCCCGACGCTGGCCGAGCCGCCGCTGCTCATCGGGCAGAACCGCACGCCCGTCATCGCCGAGACGCTGCTGCCCCCGCTGCTGCGCCTGGGCGCGGGAAAGATCCTGTCCCGCATCGACTTCTACATCGATCTGGTGACCGCCAGTCTGTCCGCGGTGCCGTTCACCCAGCTCGCGAACATCACCGGGCGGCCCGCCATGAGCGTGCCCACGCACTGGACCGAATCGGGTCTGCCGCTGGGCGTGCAGTTCGTCGGCCCGCCGAGCAGTGAATACCTGCTGCTGCAACTGGCCGCCGAAATCGAGAACGCGCGGCCGTGGTTCGGGAAGACCCCGAACGACGTGCCGCGCGTTCGCTGAATCGAGCCTCGGCGCTCAGTCCTTGACGAGCTGCGGGGCGATGGCCGCCTGGGCGGTGATCGCCTCGGCCCCGTCGGCGACCGACTGGGCGTCGACGCCGGACGTGTCAGGCTCGGCATCCGGGCCGTCCGGGCCACCGTGGCCGTGCGGATCGGCCGAGCGATTCGGCAGCAGGACCGCGGCCACGATCACCAGCAGGGACAGCGCGGCCGAGACGCCGAACGCCAGGCGCATGCCATCCAGCTGCGCGGACACCGGATCGGCGCCGTCCTCGATCAATGACGTACTGCGCGCGGACATCACGGTGACCACGAGGGCGGTGCCCAACGCGGCCGCGACCTGCTGCAGCGTGCCCAGCATCGAGCTGCCGTGCGAATACAGCTGCGGCGGCAGCGCGCCCAGGCCCAGGGTGAAGACCGGGGTGAACGACGCGGCCAGCGAGATCATCAACAGCACGTGCAGCGCGAGCAGCTGCCAGTACGGCATGGACGCGGAGATCTGCGTGAATCCGGCCAGCGCGGCGGTGATTCCGATGGCGCCCGGGATCACCAGCAGCCGGCCGCCGAAACGGTCGAAGATCCGGCCGACGGTCGGTCCGAGCAGGCCCATGGCCAGACCGCCGGGCATGATCAGCAGACCGGTCTCCAGCGGGGTGAGCCCGCGCAGGTTCTGCAGGTACAGCGGCAGCAGGATCATCGAACCGAGCATGGCCAGGAACGCGATCGCCATCAGGGTCAGCGCCTTGGCGTAGGTGCCGACCAGCAGGACGCGCAGGTCCAGCAGCGGAGTGCCCTTGCGCTGCAGGCTCACCTGGCGGACGCCGAAGATCACGATGAGCGCCACGCCGGCCAGCACGGTCAGCGCGGGAGCGGTGACGTCGTCGGGGCTGAACTTGCTCAGGCCGTAGACCAGCGAACCGAAGCCCAGCGCCGCGAACGCCACACTCGACACGTCGAGCGCGCCGGTCTGCGGTTCCCCGATGTTCTCCAGCTGCCGCAGGCCGAGCCAGGTCACCAGGCCCGCGATGGGCAGCATGAGCACGAAGAGCCAGCGCCACGAACCGATCTGCAGCACCAGGCCCGAGATGACCGGGCCCATGGCCGGGGCCACCGAGATGGCGAGCGTGACGTTGCCCATGACGCGGCCGCGATCGTGTTCGTGCACGACCGTCATCAGCGTGGTCATCAGCAGCGGCATCATGACCGCGGTGCCGCCCGCCTGGATGACGCGACCGACCAGCAGGATCGCGAAGGTGGGCGCGATCGCGGACAGCGCGGTGCCGAACAGGAACACGCCCATGGCGATCGAGTAGGCGCGGCGGGTGGTGACCCGCTGCAGGAACCAGCCGGTGGCCGGAATGACCGCCGCCATGGTGAGCATGAACGCGGTCGAAACCCATTGCGCCGAGCGCTCGGTGACGTGCAGATCACCCATCAGGCGCGGAATCGCGTTGACCATGATGGTCTCGTTCAGGATGACCACGAAGGTGGCGAGCGAGAGCACCCGGATGACCGTGGGAGTCCGCCCGCTGGTCGCTGGGACGGATGAAGCGGCGGGCATGCGGGTACCTCCGGGTATTCGTGATCAATGGAGCGGCAGGTGGCCCGGGAACGAGGGGGTCTGCCGCTCCGGCGCCACATCAGATGAGACGGGGACTGTTCGCTCAACTGATCGGTTGGGCCCGAGTATTCCGGGTCACACCGACAGAAATCACTCGGTTTTCCGCGTCAGCTGATCTTCAGCACACTCGGAAGTTCATGCTCACCAGCGCTTTCTATCGGCGGTGAGGGGTGAAAGGTGGCCCAGGTCACGATGCCGGGCGGGTGTCCTTATCCGGTGCGCCGGGGTCGATGCGCTCGCGCAGCCAGCCCGGTCCGACGGTCCGCGCGCCGAGTTCGGCTACGCGCTCGCGCAATCCGCGATCGGCGGTCACTACGGTGATGGATCGATGTGCGTCGGCGGCGCGCGCCGCCGCGACCGCGGCGACGATGGCGTCGTCGCCGGAGCCGGAAGCGGTCACGATGTCCATGCCCGGGAACTCTTGACCCGGGAACGCGGAATCCGCGGCCGCCTTGGCCGCGCCCTCGAGGACCACGGTGATCGCGGCGGGCTCGTGCGGCGCGTAGGCGGCGATCCGGGTCAGCAGCCTCCGGGCCGCGCCGGCGCGATCGCGCCACCAGCCGTCGGGCCGGGAGCCGACCACGTTGGCGGCGTCCACCACGATCAGCGCGGGCCCGTTCGTCATCACTCGGACAGTGTGCGCGATCGAGTGAACGACGTTGTCTCCGACGCCGATTTCGATGATGTGTCAAATTCTCGGACCCGCCCAACTTGGGTGGGCTCCCGGGCTGCGGGCCGAGTCCCGGTGCTGCAGAATCGGAACAAATGGCACTACGTCTTAGTGTCCACTTGGCGTGCGCGCATGAACGCGTATCCTCTTCCCCCGTGTTGGGCTTTAGTCGTCGTATATCCGCGCATGGCACGCTGGCGCGCATGATGGCTGGCGCGAGCGGCACGCAGCGGGACTGTGCGGCGCTCTGTGTTGCCATCGAACGCCGGATGGCGATTCGTTTGACCGTGGGACCCGTTGCGGGAGAAGGGCATCGGGTCGTCGACCTACTGGCCTCGCTACTGCGGCACAGTCGCACCGTCGTCGGGGTGTGGGAGCTCGATCCCAGCCTCACCGACGAGCTGCCGGGCACCCTGCGGCTGCGCGAGATCGAAGCCTTCCTCGCGCTGGCGCGCCGGATCGTGCGCGAATCGGATCAGATCAGTCCGCCCGATCCGACCGCCGTCGATCGGCGACGGGTTTGGGACGATCTCGATATCCTGCTGATTCGAGCCGACGCGCTGGCCGAGCAGATTGTGCGGGTCGTACCGCGACAGTACGACACCGTCGAAGGGTCGCAAGAGATTTCGCGCATGCGCTTGGCGACCCATGCCGACACCCTGGTCGAAGCGGCGCTGCTGATTCGATCCGCGGTGCGCGAGGCGCTGCGGGTGGCGAGCCCGGACGCGGACGCGCTGCGGCTGGCCGCCACGGCCGATGCGGTGCTGGAGCTGGCTCACGGGCTGGCCGAGGACTCGTGTTCCATTGCGCGCCAACGTATTCAAAGCTGATACGAGAGAAAGAACAGGGGAACGCGATGCGAGCCGTTCCGGCCGATTCCGGCGGAAGTGAACATAAGATGCTGGGCAGCTACATGCAGCGTCAGCGGCTCGAGCAGGGACTGACGCAGGCGCAGGTGGCCGCCCGATTGTTCATGTCGAGCTCAGGGTTCGAGAAGTACGAGAACGGGCAGCGGGTGCCGACGGTGGCGACCGTACGCTCCTGGTGCACCGCGCTCGGTCTGCCCCGGTACAAGCGCCGCAAGGTGTGGTCGATCGTCATGGGCGAGGACCTCTCGGTCGCGGCCGGCGCCCTGGAACCGGTCACCGCCGCCGAGCTGAACCTCATGAACCGGATGCCCGGTCCGGCGTTCCTGCACCGGGTGCCCGAGTACTACGTGCTGGGCGCCAATGCCATGGCGATCGAGATGTTTCCGTGGCTGGACCCCGCCCTGGGCACACCCGAGCAGCCCGTCAACGTCATCGTGCAGATGATGACCGACCCGCGCGCCCGGGAGATGCTGGTGAACTGGGGCACCATCGTGCACCGGCTCGTCTACATCCTGAAGGAGAATTCGCTCGGCATCGTGCCGGAGGCCCAGATCGCCACGATCCGCGAAGCCTGCCAGTCGAATCCGCTGTTCGATCGGATGTGGGACACGGCCATGCCGCCCGCGACCTACGACGACGACACGGTCATCGTGCGCTCGCCGGACGGGGAGGACATCTACTTCCAGATGGACTCGCTGCGCTGGGCGCACCCGTGGCGCGACATCGAGATGTTCAGTCTGACGATCCGCAACGACGAGGATTTCCCGCATCTGCACGAGACGCTGCCGGGCATCTTCGCCTGGTAGTCCCGGTTCGGTACCGCCGGAACACAGCTTGTACCAGCGGTATCCGCCCGTTGCCGCCCCGATTTTCAGGGGCATGCCCGGCGCTAACGATCCACTTCGGCCCGCTATATAGACAACAGTGTTCGTCGTTGTGGAAACGAATCCGGGAGATGAAGATGCGAGCAGTAGTTATTGCACTGGCGATCGTCGCGGCGGTGGGCGGCATCGCGGGCTGCAACGATGATCAGGTGCCCGCCGGGGCACCGGGCGGTACCGCCCCGACCACCGTGGCGACTGCCCCCGGTGCCCCGGGTACGGCGGCGGCGACCACGCTGCCGACCCGCGACGACGCGAACGTCGACGCCCGCGACTTCGCCGAGGGCGACCAGTTCTACTTCCAGTCGCCCAGCGGAAACATCATGTGCGGCTTCATCAACACCGGCGGGATCGGCGTGGGCTGCCAGCTGGCCCAGGTCACCTCGGTCCCCGCGGACCTCCCCGGCTGCGGCTACGCCGAGAACAAGAAGGTGGCCGCCGAGATCTTCAACGGCGCCCCCCGCTTCCGCTGCCTGAGCCAGGGGATGTTCGTGGGCAGCCCGACCGACGGCTCGAACAAGGGCGGCGGCAAGATCCTGCGCTACGGCGAGACGATCATCGTGCGCGGAACGGCCTGCACCTCCATGGAGTCGGGGGTGCGCTGCGATACGGGCGGCCGCGGTTTCGTGGTCGCTGCCGAGGCTCAGTCCCTGTTCTGACCGGTCCCGGTCCGCAAGTCCGCGCTCCCCGCCTGATCGGCGGGGAGCGCTGTGCTGTGCGGGCTCGGACTCGCCGGGGCCGAGGTGGTTTCGGGTGATCGCGCCCGAACGCGAAATGTCCTCGGCGGACTCACCGTGAACTGCCGATCTGCCGATCACGAGGATGTCATCGGGCCGGAGGTTGTTCCACGTGCGCGAGCAGCGGGCGCACCAGGGCGACCGCCGCGGATCGGGGGGCTTCGGGATCGTCGGCTACATAGCGCAGGAACCCCTGCTGGAAGCAGGCGCTCATCAGGAGCGCGGCGATGGCGTCGGCGTCCGTGTCCGCGCTGACGCGCCCTAGGTCCTGCTCTGCGCGCAGGTAGGCGGCCAAGTTCTCGACCGGTGCGTGCGGTCCGGCGTCGTATGCGCGCATGCCGTCGCGGGTGGATGCCATCGGCGTGGGCTGCGCGGCGATCGAGGCCATCATGGGGAACCCGCGCTGGTAGAACCGCAGACCGCCGTGTGATCCACTTGCAACCGGAGATCGTTGCACTTATAAGTGCAACTCGAGTAGTCTGGGTGTCTACCAGGCATAACTCTGAGCTGTCCGAAAGGAGTGAACCGTGGCAGCGTTACAGCGAGGTGCTCGAGCCACCGTGGCCGTGAGCCCACGTGAGGCAGAACAGGCACGCGCCGTCCGTGACTTCCTGGGCGAACACCAATCGGGGCCGACCGCGATCACCGTCGGGGTCGGCGCACAGGAGACCCTGGCGATGCCGAGGGAGCTGGCCGAGCTGGTCGTCAAGCTGGTGGATCTCGTCGGTCGCGGTTGCACTGTGACGATCGGCAGCATCCCGGCCGAGGTCACGACCACCGTGGCCGCCGGCATGCTGGACATATCGCGGCCATCTTTGATGAAACTTGTTCGCGAGCAGCTCATCCCGTCTCACAAGGTCGGATCGCACACTCGCCTTTACAGCAAGGATGTGCTGGCTTACCGTCGGGCGCAGCTCGAACGGCAACGCAAGGCTTTTCGTGAGCTGCGCGCGCTGGAGGAAGAGTGGGGAGCTCTCGACTGATCCCTCGTTGGTGATCAGCCCGCCCGTTATCATCATCGGATGGCCAGCGGGCGGGTGCAGAGAGTTCTTGCGGACGCAAACATCTTGTACTCGAGGACATTACGAGACTGGGTGTGTCTGCTTCATCAGCACAGCGAGGGCAGTATGTTCACGGTCTGCTGGACCGAGGACATCATGGCGGAAACGGTCTATCACCTTCGCAAGAAGAACCCTCACTACGGGGACCACCAGGTCGGCGGGACGCGCAGAAGAATCGTGGGCGCGCTCGGTGAACACAACGCGATCACCGGGTACAGCATCGACAAGACCTGCTCATACCCCGACCTTTTCGATGCGCATGTGCACTGTGCCGCGATCCACGGACGCGTCGACATCCTGCTGACAGCGGATACCGAAGGGTTCAAATTCGATAACCTCGATGAGCTGCCCTACGAGGTCTACAGCGCGGATGACTACTTCCAGCTCGTTGATGACTCGCAGCCTGAGGTTGTCGCCGCTGTCATGGAGGAGCAGCTGCGGTACTGGGTCCCCAAGAAGGGCAAGTCTCTCCCGGAGGCTCTGCGTGCAGCTCAGGCGCCCGGGTTTGCAGAGCGTATCCGTTTGTATTTGCAGTCTGCCGATATCGAACGGATTCTCAGCGCCGAGGACGATTTCTAGCCCCGGTAGACAGCAAGTGGTGCGTGCACAGTCGGTTCGGGGTCGGAACCACGGTGGGGAGAGGGGGTGATGAGGCGGTAGGGGCGGGGTTGGAGACTGGTGGGGATGAAACTTCCTGAACTTCCTGAACTGCCGGTGCGGGGCGCGCTCGACGAGATCGTCGGGACGCTGGGGGCCGCGGGGGCCGCGGTGTTGGTGGCGCCGCCGGGGACCGGGAAGACGACCTTGGTGCCGCTGGCTTTGGCGGCAGGGAGCAGTGGGCGGGTCGTGGTGGCGGAGCCGCGGCGGCTGGCGGCGCGGGCCGCGGCCGCGCGGATGGCCGCGTTGCTGGGGGAGCCGGTGGGGGAGAGCGTCGGGTATTCCGTGCGGGGGGACCGGCGGGTTTCGGGGCGGACCCGGGTGGAGGTTGTCACCTCCGGGTTGCTGGTGCGGCGATTGCAGGGGGATCCGGAGTTGGCGGGGGTGGGGACCGTCGTGTTGGACGAGTGTCACGAACGGCATTTGGACGCGGATCTGTTGTTGGCGCTGCTGTTGGACGCGCGGGGTGGGTTGCGGCCGGATCTGCGAGTCCTTGCCACCTCGGCGACCGTCGCCGCGGATCGGCTGGCGGCCCTGCTGGGCGGGGACGGCGGGAGCGCGCCGGTCGTGGAGGTGACCGGGCGCGCGTATCCGGTTGGGCTGGAATATGTTCCAGCCCTGCCCGGGGAACGGATCGAGGCGCAGGTGGCCCGGGCCACGCGGGCGGCGCTGGCCGGCGGAGACGGGGACGTGCTGGTGTTCCTGCCCGGGGCGGCGGAGATTCGGCGGACTGCGGGGCTGTTGAGCGGGCTGGGGGACGTGGACGTCGTGCCGTTGCACGGGCGGCTGGCGGCGGGGGCGCAGGACGCGGCGCTGCGGCCGGGGGCGCGACGACGGGTCGTATTGTCCACGGCCGTGGCCGAATCCAGCCTCACCGTGCCGGGGGTGCGAGCGGTCGTGGACTCCGGACTGGCTCGGGTGCCGCGCGTGGATCACCGGCGCGGGCTCTCCGGCCTTGCCACGGTGCGGGTTTCGGCGGCGGTCGCCGAACAGCGCGCCGGCCGTGCCGGTCGCGAGGCTCCGGGGCGCGCGTGGCGCTGCTGGCCCGAATACGAGCACGCCACCCTGCCCGCATACCCCGAACCCGAGATCCGCACCGCCGACCTCACCCGCCTGGCCCTCGAATTGGCCTGCTGGGGAACACCGGACGGCACCGGTTTGCCCTGGTGGGACGCACCGCCCGTCGGGGCGCTGACCGTCGGCCACGAAACCCTCCGCGCGCTCGGGGCGGTCGAGCCGGCGGTGCGATCGGCCGATACCCAACCGAACCTGCCGGCTGCACTGGCGCTCGCGTCGGACGATCTTCCCGCCGTCGATGCCGAGGCAGAATCCGAAAGCGTTATAGAACAACGCGATTCGTCCGACGCAAGCCCGAGTGTCGACACAGTTCGAAACTGGGGCGCGGTCACCCCGCGCGGTCGTGACATGGCCGCCCTGGGCCTGCACCCCCGCCTGGCCCGCGCCCTGCTCGACGGCGCCGCCGAGGTCGGGGCGCGCACGGCCGCCGAAGTCGTAGCACTGCTCGACGACGACACCCTCGCGCCGAAAACCGATCTGGTGGCGGCGATCCGGACGTTGCGCGCCGACCCGCCGCCGCGCTGGAAGCGCGAGGTCGATCGCCTGACCCGTCTCGTCGACGGGGGATCGGTGCGGGGGCGGCGATCGGGGCTCGGAGACGACCCGGCTTTCGTTGTGGCGCTTGCCTATCCGGAGAGGTTGGCGAGGCGGCGGGGAGTCGGATCGGCCAGCTACCTGATGGCGGGCGGGACGGCGGTCGTGTTGCCGGCGGGATCGGGATTGGGGGACTCGGAATGGCTGGCGGTGGCGGGGGCCGCGCGGAATCCGGGGCGGGCCGAGGGTGTGGTCCGGCTGGCCGCGGGGGCCGACGTGGAGCTGGCTCGGCGGGCCGCACCGTCGTTGGTGCGGACCCTGGACGAAGTGGACTGGGTCGACGGAGACGTGGTCGCGCGGACCGTACTGCGGCTCGGGGCGATCGTGTTGTCGGAGAAGGGATTGCGGAATCCGGATCGCGGGCTGGTGACGGCCGCGCTGCGGCGGGGGCTGGCGGCCGGCGGGCTCGGCATGCTGCGGTGGAACGCCGACGCGCTCGGGCTGCGGCAGCGGATGGGATTCCTGCACCGCGAACTGGGTGCACCGTGGCCGGACGTCGAAGACGCCGCGCTGCTCGAGAATTCGGAAGCCTGGCTCGGACCCGAGCTCGCCACCGCCACCCGGCGTGCCGATCTGGAACGGATCGACGCGGGACAGTCGCTGCGGCGGTTGCTGCCGTGGCCGGCGGCGGCGCGGTTCGAGGAGCTCGCGCCCGAGCGGCTGGAAGTGCCCTCCGGCAGCAAGATTCGAGTCGACTACGCCCCCGACGTGCCGGTGCTCGCGGTCAAGGTGCAGGAGATCTTCGGCTGGGCCGAACCGCCGCGGCTCGCCGGTGGCCGGGCGCCGATCCTGTTGCACCTGCTCTCGCCCGCGCAGCGACCCATCGCCGTCACGGCCGACCTGGCCTCGTTCTGGCGCACCGGCTGGCCGCAGGTCCGCGCGGAGTTGCGCGGTCGCTACCCCAAACACGCCTGGCCCGAGGACCCGTCCACGGTGTCCGCCCATCGCGGCACCGCCCGCCGCGCCAATTCCTGAGCCCGACAAAGTTTTTCGAAGCGTTGTGTGCCGATTCCGTACCCGCGCACCGGATCGGCTCGGCGCGGAGTCGAAACACAGTGGCGAACAACGAGCCGAGCCCGCGTCGACGCGCGACGCGGGCCCGGTGAGGTTCTCGCGCCCCGCCGAGGGGTGTACGGGCTCGGCGGGGCGCGGCCCGGGTCATTCGGCCCGGGGGATCAGGGTGTTCTGGCGGGCGACCGTCCACCAGCGGCCGTTCTCCTTGACCAGGACGTACAGGGCGACCATGGCGGGCTCGGGATGGATGAGCTCGCCGGTGGGAGTGGTCTCGTAGGCGAGTTTGTGCGCGAGCGCCAAATCCGGCCGGACGAAGGTGATGTCGGCGACGTCGTAGCGCGCGTACTCGTCCTTCAGGAATCCGGCGAACCCGGCGCGTGATGCCTCGCGCATGGTGTCGATGCCGTGCATGACGCGACCGACCGCGTTGCCCACCGCGGCGTTCGCCGCGAAATCGGCCGCGAGCAGATCGGCGTCATTGCTGTTGAACGCCGTCTGCGCGTTGGCGATGATCTGCTCGATGGCGGCGATATCGGCCGTGTGGTCGGCGCCGATGTCTTCGATGACCGGGGCGGTGGCGGGTGCGGTACTCATGAGAAAGATCTTGGTACCTGAACTTATGTTGAGGTCAAGAGGATTTGATGAGTGAGCCGAGTCACTCTATCGACGGTTGCATATACCCCCAGGGGGTATTAACTTTTTGGGTGTAGGAACACCGAGAACGTTGAGAGAGGCCGAGATCATGACCACCCACGAACACGCCAACCACACTCAGGCCCCCGCTGTTCACAACGCGCATGCCGAGCACGGCGCGCACGCTGCCCACGGCGACAACGCCGCCCACGCGGGCCATGACCACCACGCCGCCCACGTGGGTCACGCCGGCCACCAGGCACCCCCGGCCCACACGGAACACGAGGCCCACGCAGCCCATGCCAACCATGCGGGCGCAGCCGAGCACGGCGCGCACGCCGCCCACGGCGGTGGCCTGCCCGGCGGCCTGCAGATCACCCAGGACGGCTACACCCTGGACCTGGCCGAAACCATCGTCCGCCAGGGCGAATTCGACCTCCGCTTCCGGATTCTCGGCCCCGACGGCCGCCCCGTCACCGACTACACCCCGATCCACGATCGCGAGCTGCACCTCATCGTCGCGCGCCGCGAGCTGACCGGCTTCTGGCACGTGCACCCCACCCTGGACCCCGACGGCACCTGGGCCGTGCGGATCACCCTGCCCGAGGCCGGCGCCTACCGCGCTTTCACCGATGTCGAGCCGCGTGCCCTGGGCCGGACCATCACCCTCGGCGCGGATTTCGCCGTCGCGGGCGCCTACGAACCGCTGCCGGTGCCCGAGCCCGATCGCGTCGCGGTGATCGACGACTACACCGTCACCCTGGACGGCGACCTCGTACCCGAGCAGGGCGGACTGCTCACGCTGACCGTGCGCAAGGGCGGCGAGCCGGTGACCGATCTACAGCCCTACCTGGCCGCCTTCGGGCACCTGGTGATCCTGCGCGCGGGCGATCTGGCCTACATCCACGTCCACCCGAACGGCGCGCCCGGCGACGGCGTGACAGCACCCGGCCCGGACATCACCTTCCACACCGTCGTCCCGGGTCCCGGAACCTACCGGCTCTTCCTGGATTTCAAGCACGGCGACACCGTCCGCACCGCCGCCTTCACCCTCCCTGCCCGCCGGCCCTGACCCCCGTTCTCGTCGCCGTCGCACTCACAGCCAACTCGCAGCCGAGCCGCAGATTCGCCACAACCGGCGGATCTAGGCTCCGCGAGTCGAACTGGGCCGAATGCGAATCCGAGCGATCGGGGAAGGGCTGTGGGCATGACGGAGACCGGCGTGCGGGCGGAGGTGGCCGCGAGGCCCGACAGCGGTGAGTCCCGCTGGGCAGCAATGATTTCCACCCCCGAGGGCAGTCCGCGCTGGGAGCGTCCCGCCCTGGCCGCCTTGCTCGCGGGGACCGCGGTGCTGTACCTGTGGGGCCTGGGCGGCGCGGGCTGGACCAACCAGTACTACGCGGCCGCGGTGCAATCGGGCACCCTGAGCTGGAAGGCGCTGCTGTTCGCCTCGCTCGATCCGCAGAACGCCATCACGGTCGACAAACCGCCCGCCGCACTGTGGGTGATGGGCCTGTCCGGCCGGCTCTTCGGCTTCGGTTCGTGGTCGATGCTCGCGCCGCAGGCCCTCATGGGCGTCGCGGCGGTAGGGCTGCTGGTGGCCGCGGTCCGCCGCTGGTCCGGACCCGCGGCCGGGCTGCTGGCGGGCCTGGCGCTCGCGCTGACCCCGGTGGCGGCCATGATGTTTCGCTACGACAACCCCGACGCGCTGCTCACCCTGCTGCTCGTCGCCGCGGCGTACTGCACGGTGCGCGCGATCGATGCCGAAGGCGTGCAATGGTTCTCGGCGAGCACCGGCTGGCTCACCGCCGCGGGTGTGCTGATGGGCCTGGGCTTCCTGACCAAGATGATGCAGGCTTTCCTCGTGCTGCCCGGGCTCGCGCTGGTGGTGCTGGTCGCCGGGGCGGGCGGGTTCGTCGCGCGGCTGCTGAAACTGCTGACAGCCGCTGCGGCCGTGGTGCTTTCCGCCGGGTGGTACGTGGCGCTCGTGGCGTGGTGGCCCGCGGATTCGCGGCCGTATATCGGCGGTTCCAGCGACAACAGCCTGTGGGAACTCGCCATGGATTACAACGGTCTGGGCCGCGTCTTCGGAAACGGCGGGGCGCGCCCAGCGATGCCGAGTCCGCCCGCCGGCGGTGAATTCGCCGGCGGCTTCCAAGGATTCGGCAGTCAGGCCGGTCTGACACGCCTGTTCACCGGCGAACTCGCCACCGAGTTCTCCTGGCTGCTGCCCGCCGCGCTGCTCGCGCTCGTCGCCGGGGTGTGGTTGACCAGGCGTGCGCCGCGCACCGACCGGCAGCGGGCCGCGCTCGTCCTCTGGGGCGGCTGGCTGCTGATCACGGCGGCGGTGCTCAGCTACATGAGCCGCAGCTTCCACTCGTACTACAGTGTCGAACTCGCACCCGCCATCGGCGCGCTGTGCGGGATCGGCGTCACCCTGTTGTGGTCGCGCCGTGCCGATTTCGCCGCGCGGCTCACCCTGGCCGCGATGGCGCTGGGCACGGGCCTGTGGACTTTCCATCTGCTGGACCGCACCCCCGACTGGCTGCCCTGGCTGCGCTGGAGCCTGCTCGCCCTCGCGGCGCTGACGGCCGCGGCCCTGCTGAGCGCCGCCGGATTCCGCCGCGCGGGCATCGTGATCGGCGCCGCCGCGGTGATCACCGGTCTGCTCGGTCCCACCGCCTACGCGGTCGAGACCGTCGCCCAACCGCATTCGGGCGGCAGCCCGCTGGCCGGCCCGCCGCGCGCGGCCCGCGGCCCGATGCGCGCGGCTCCCGCGACCGATCCGCTCCTGGACGACCTGCTCACCGCGGCCGGAACCCGCTGGGCCGCCGCCGCGGTCGGCGCCTCCGATGTCAGCGCGATCGAATTGCGCACCGGTGCACCGCTACTGGCCGTGGGCGGCTTCAGCGGCCACGACGGCGCACCGACCCTGGCGCAGTTCCAGCGGTACGTCGCCGGCAACGAGATCGGCTACTACCTGGTCCGGCAGCGCGGCGGCGACGAGCGCGGGCGGAACGGCGGTGACGCCGAGGGCTCCGAGGCGGCGAACGCGGCCGGTCCAGCCGGGAACGGTGCGGGCGGGACGCGGATGAACCGTGTCGAGAGGTCCGCGCCGCATGGCCCGGGCGCAGCCGGTGAGAACGCCCCCGGCCCCGAATCCGCCATGGGCGGTTCGCAATCCATGACCCGCGAGCGTCTGGGTCCCGCACGCCCCGCCGCCGAGCAGTCCGACTCCGCGGCGATCACGGCGTGGGTCCGGGCCAATTTCCCGGTCACCGTCCTGGGCGACCTGGAGGTCTTCAAACTCACCGGCTAGTCCGAACGCGCAGAAATCCGATCAGTCGGTACTTATTTGGACAGTATTCGGTAACGGACACCGGCGGTGCGACGAGGAAAAAGTTACAGTGGCGACCGAGAGTCGCGGGGCGGTCGTGAGGAGTTCGGCGATGGCCGAGGTGCGCGCAATGGTGGGGGTGCTGGGTCCGGTACAACTCACCATCGACGGGACGCCCCAGCAGTTGGGCGGTCCCAAGCAGCGTGCTGTCCTGGCCTACCTGGCAATCAACGCCAACCGCCCGGTCTCGGTCGACGCCCTGGCCGCGGCGGTATGGGAGGAGACGCCACCGCCGGACGTGCGGGTCAGCCTGCACGCGATCATCTCCAATCTGCGGAAACCCTTGCGCGACGGCGGTATCGACGCCCGCACCGTGCTGCAGCACATGGGCACCGGCTATCGCATCGTGGTCGACGACGCCGCCTGCGACGTCTTCCGGTTCCGGACCCGCCGGGAGAACGGCCTGCGGGCGCTGGCCGCCGGGCGCTTCGGCCAGGCGGCCGAGTCGCTGTCCGAGGCCCTGGCGCAGTGGCGCGGGCCGGTGCTCTCGGATCTGCGCGGGCTCGGTTTCGCCGACGCCTACGCGGTCGCCCTCGACGACGAGCGGATCGGTGTCATCGAGGCCCGCGCCGAAGCCGATATCGCGCAGGGCCGCGCCGAGGCGGTGATCGCGGAGCTGGCGCTGCTGGTGCGCGAGCATCCGCTGCGGGAATCGCTGTGGGAGCAGCTGATCACCGCGCTGTACATGGCCGGGCGGCAGTCCGACGCGCTCGAAGCCGCCCGCCGGGTGCGTTCCACCCTGGCCGAGGAACTCGGCATCGACCCGGGTCACCGGCTGCGCGAACTGGAAGCGCGCATGCTGCGCCAGGACCCGTTGAGCGTGCGCTCGGTGGGCGCGGCCTCGGCCACCCGGGCCACCACCATCGTCGATCGGAGCTGGCACGAGCCGCAGGCCATCCTCAAGGACCGGGACGGCAACGTGTACCCGATCGCGGGGACGGCCACGCGGATCGGGCGGCTGTCCGACAACGACATCGCGCTGCCGGACGGCCGGGTCAGCCGCCATCACGCGCTGATCGTCGACAACGGCATGACCTACGTCCTGAAGGATCTGGCCTCCTCGAACGGCGTCTACGTCGATGGCGCCCGGGTGGTCGACAGCATGATCCTGGCCGACGGTGCGCGGGTGCGGATCGGGGACACCGAGCTGGTGTTCACCCTGGTGCGCGCCGGGAAGCGGGATTGACAGCGCGAATGAACTGAAACGGGTTCTAGACATATCGCAGCATTTGTCTTACCGTCGGTTCATGAGTTCAGTGTCGTCTCATCCGGTCAGCTTCATACCCCGGTCCGGGGATTCCTGGCGCGACCCCTGGTCCATGTACTCCGCACTGCGCGAACATGATCCGGTGCACCGCGCGGTGCCCGAGGGTCGCGAATCGGACGACTACTACGTGCTCTCCCGGCACGCGGACACCTACGCCGCCGCGCGCGACCCCGAAACCTTCTCCTCGGCTTCCGGGCTCACCGTCGACTACGTGGATCTGTCCACCACCCCCGTGGGCATGGTCCGCCCGTTCGTCTTCATGGATCCGCCGGACCACACCGAGTTCCGCCGCCGGGTCTCCCCGGGATTCACGCCGCGACAGGTGAACTCGGTGGAGCCCGCCGTCCGGCGCTTCGTGGTCGAGCGCATCGAGCGGCTGCGCGAAGCGGGGGAGGGCGACATCGTCGCCGATCTGTTCAAACCGCTGCCCACCATGGTCGTCGCGCACTACCTCGGCGTCCCCGAGGCCGATCGCGCCAAGTTCGACGAATGGACCTTCGCCATCGTGGGCGGGGCGATCTCGGCCGGGGACATCTCCGCCATGAGCGCGGGCGTGATGACCGCGGTCGGCGAAATGATGGCCTATTTCACCGAATTGATCGCCCGTCGCCGCGTGGAACCCGGCGACGACACCATCTCGCACATGCTCGCCTCCGGTCTGGGCGAGGAGGGCGACACCGCCGGGCTGCTGTCGATGCTCGGCTTCGCCTTCACCATGATCACCGGCGGAAACGACACCACCACCGGCAATCTCGGCGGCGCCGCGCAATTGCTGACCAGCTTCCCGGACCAGCGGCGGCTGCTCATCGAGAACCCCGCGCTCATTCCGGGTGCGGTGGAAGAGTTCCTGCGCATGACCTCGCCGGTACAGGGACTGGCCCGCACCGCGACGCGCGACGTGGAACTGCACGGCACCGTCATCCCCGAGGGCCGCCGGGTGCTGCTGCTGTACGGGTCCGCCAACCGGGACGAGCGGGAATTCGGGCCCACCGCGGGCGAACTCGACGTGCGCCGCAATCCCAAGCGCATCATGACCTTCAGTCACGGCAACCACCACTGCCTCGGTGCGGCGGCCGCGCGCATGCAGGCCCGCATCGCGCTGGAGGAACTGCTGGCCCGCTGCCCGGACTTCACCGTCGATCTGGACAAGGTCACCTGGTCCAACGGGAATTACGTGCGCTGGCCGATGAGTGTGCCGTTCCGCGCGGTCGCCTGATCCGGCCGGGCCGCACCCGCGAGCACCGGCGCGCGAGCAGCCGCGCGGGTAGTCTCGGCGCGATCGACGAATAGCTGGGGAGAGATCTGAAGTGAGCGGTCAGGCGTGGCGGCGGCTGCGGAGTACAACCGAGGAGCGCGGCACGCGAGCGGCGGGTGAGCGGGCATGAGCCGGGACTGGCTGTCCGACGATCGCGCCGACCTGGCGGCCGAACGCATACTCGACGCCGCCGCCGCGCTCTTCGCCGAGCGCGGCGTCACCGCGGTCGGGATGGGCGACATCGCCAAGGCGGCCGGCTGTTCGCGCGCCACGCTGTACCGCTACTTCGACAATCGGCACGCGGTGCGGCTGGCTTTCGTGCATCGCGAAACCCGCCGTATCGCCGCGCGAGTCGTGCATCAGGTGCGCGACATCGGCGATCCGACGGACCGCATCATCACCGCCATGCTGGGCGCGGTGACCGAGGTGCGCGCCGACCCGATGCTCATCGCCTGGTTCCGCGCCGGGGAGTCCGGCCCGGCCGGGCGCATCAGCCAGGACTCCGACGTCATCGAATCCATCGCGGCCGGACTGTTCACCTCGAACGGGCTCAGCGACCCCGAACGCGGCAGGCTGGCCCGCTGGCTGACCCGGATCATCGTCTCGCTGCTGTCCTCACCCGGCCGCGACGCGGACGACGAGCGGGCGATGCTGGAGGAGTTCGTTGCGCCGGTCGTCGAGCGGGTGCTGACCTGACCCGCGGCTGCTGATTCGAACCGCGGGGCGGCGTCCCGAATCGCGGTCGCCGACTCACCCGCGGGGCGGTGACCTCGATCGCGGACGAAGGTTCGGACCGCCCACGGTGATTCGAGCCCGGTCGGCGTGGCCGTCTCCCCGTGCGGTTTCCGCCGGTCGGCGTGCCCGCGTGCCGTGGCGAATCTCCGCGCCGGTGTCATATGCCGGACGTGCCGGGCGCTACAGTCTGGAGCGTGTCTGCTCCAGAATCGCTCGTCGAGGTCCGTACCCGTATCGATGCCCTCGACGGTGAATTGATTCGACTGCTGGCCGATCGGCAGGAACTCGTGCGCGCCGCGGCCGGCTTCAAGAAGGACGAGCAGGCCGTGCGCGCCCCGGACCGCGTGGAGCAGGTCGTGCAGCTGGCCCGCGGCCGCGCGGTCGCCGCCGGACTCGAACCCGCTGTGGCGGAGGCGGTCTGGCGCGCGATGATCGGCGCGTTCATCCGCCTCGAGCTGGACGCCCACGCAGCCCAGCGGTAGAGCGCGGCTCGTCCGACCCGCGCCATATCCGTTGTGGCGTCCGAGATTTCGTGCCTGGCCAACCGGACGTGACTGCTCCCGGGGACGTACCCGGCCCCGGGGACGTGCCCGGCGCTGCGGACGTGTCTGGCCCGGGGGCGTGTCCGGCGCTGCGGACCTGCCCGGCCCTGTGGACGCGCCCTGCGCTCGCAGGCGCGTCCGGTCACTCGGACGAGGTCGTCAGGCCGCCAGCGGGTTTCAGGCGGTTGCCCGGTATCCGCTGCGGCCGTAGATCCGTTCGGCGAGCATGCCCGCCAGGTCGCGTACCGCCTCACGTGCCTGCGGCATCGGCAGTGCGTGGAACACGTGCCACAGCCCTCGATACTCGCTATGCCGCAGGGGCGCACCGGTTTTCGCCGCCCGATCGGCGAAGCGGCGCGCATCGCCGGCGAGGGGGTCATCGGTTGCCGAATGCAGCACGATCGGCGGCAGGCCGGTGATGTCGCGGTACGCGGGGGAGATCTCGCGCCGCCGCTCCTGGGTTACGCCCGGGAGATAGGCGTCGGTGAACTGCGCGATCACCTCCGGGGAGAGCAGGGGTTCGCGGGACGGGTCGCAGTCGAAGGCGGCGGACCCGTCGCTGAAATCCAGTACCGGGCAGATCGCGCCCAGCACCGCGGGGGCGGGCAGCTGCGCGTCGCGCACCCGGAGGCCGACCTCGATGGTGAGATCGCCACCCGCCGAATCACCCGCCACCGCAATGCGTTCGGCGGGAATACCGCGCTCCAGCAGCGCCCGGTAGGCCGCGACCGCGTCGTCTATCGCGGCCGGGTACACGTGCTCGGGCGCGAGGCGATAGTCCAGCGCGTACACGGTGGTGCCCATGGTGGCGGCGAGCAGCCCGGTGATCGGGCGCAGCATCTGCGGGGTGCCCATGGTGAAGCCGCCGCCGTGCAGGTACAGCACCGCCGCATCGGCCGGAGCCCCCGCGGGTGTGAGAATCTCGGCGGGGCGGCCCCCCAGCTCGCCGGCGGTGACTCGCACCCCGCGCGGTGCGCGCGCGAATCGCGTGCCCGCGGCCTCCCGGCGGCGGACCCGGTCCCAGTCGGGAGCGGCGTCGAACCACCAGCGGCCGATCAGGCGGGACGTCGAGCGCAGCAGCGCGGTTCGTACGGTCGAATTCGGCACGGCGCTCTCACTTCTCGCTCGGGACCGGCGGCCCCAGTTCGTAATCGACGGGGTCCGGCGCGCTGCGAATGAGCTTCTCATAGGCGGACGGGCTCCACGGCCAGAGCTCCGGCAGCCCATCCTTGCCCAGGTACCAGCTCTGACAGCCGGTGGTCCACACGGTGTCGGGCGCGGCCGCCCGCATCCGGGCGTTGAACCTGTCGGTGGCCGCCGCGGTCGGCGCGACGGTCGTGAATTCGCCTGCGCGCCAACGGCACAACCAGCTCACGATGCGCGCCGCCTGCGCCTCGGCGACGGCGGTGAGCGGATGGTTGGCGAAGGGGCTGTGCGGTCCGATGAGCATGAACAGATTCGGGAAGCCCGGCAGCATGACGCCCTCGAAAGCGCGCGGACCCGCGGCCCAGGCCGCGTCCAGGGTGCGGCCGGCCGTGCCGGTGACGGTCATCGGCCGCATGTAGGCGTGTGAGTCGAAACCCGTTGCCAGCACGAGGACGTCGAGTTCGTGCAGCGTCCCGTCGGCGGTGACCACCCCGGAATCTTGGACGTGGTCGATGCTTTCGGTCACCAGTTCCACGTCCGGCCGCTGCACGACCTCGTAGAACCGATCCGAGACCACCAGGCGTTTGCACATGGCCTGATAGTCGGGGGTGAGCTTGGCGCGCAACGTCTCGTCGCGGACGGTGCGCAGATTGCGCAGCACCACCCACTGAATGAGCCGGCGCACTCGCCCCGGGTGGGTCAGTCCCCGCGAAAAAATCCCGAAGACAGCGCGATTCATCCGGTACGCGAGGCCGCCGAGGCGGGGAAAGCGCCGGTACACCCCTTTGGTCAGGTCGGAGTAGGCGCGATTGACGGTCGGCAGAATCCACTGCGGCGTGCGCTGGAACATCACCACGCGAGCGACCCGGCCCGCCAGCTCGCTCACCAATTGTGTTCCGGTGGAGCCGGTTCCGATCACCCCGACGCGCCTTCCGGTCAGGTCCACCCCGTGATCCCAGCGTGCGGAGTGCACGAGCACCCCCGCGAAGTCGTCCAGACCGGCGATGTCGGGCCGCCGGGGCCGGTGCAGGAAGCCCGTCGCGCACAGCACGAAATCGAAGCGTTCCACCGCGCCGCCGGAGGTGGTCAGGGTCCACCCGTCGTCGGCGAACTCCGCGGCGGTCACCTCGGCGCCGAAGATCGTGTGCTCGTGCAGCCCGTGTGCCCGGGCCGTCGCGGCGAGGTAGTCCCTGATCTCCGATCCCGCCGAATACAGCCTCGACCAGTCCGGATTCATCGCGAAGGTGAATTGGTAGTACCGCGAGGGCACATCGCAGGTGAGGCCCGGATAGGTGTTCGCGTGCCAGGTCCCGCCGTACCCGGCGGCCTTCTCGTAGATCGTGAAGTGCCGGAAACCATTGCGCCGCAGGGCGACCCCCATGCAGATACCGGAGATTCCGGCGCCGATGACGGCTATGCGCGGTTCGTTCATGGGTGGGCAGCCTAGATTCGCCTCCCGGGGGCCGGGAGGATTTCCGGAATATCGGTAGACATTCTGTCATTCGTTAGACGCGGTGTATAGCGAATGCTACCGTGTGCGCCGGATCACAAGCTCGAACCAAGGAAGTCAGAATGCGAGCACTGCAGTGGACCGGCCCCGAGAAGGTCGCGATCAATGACATCCCGGTCCCCGACATCGGGCCCAACGACCTGCTGCTGAAGGTCGGCGCGGCGGGTGTGTGCCATTCGGATCTGACCCTGGTCAACTTCCCGTACCGCATACGCGAGGACCCGCTCACCCTCGGCCACGAGATCGCCGGGACCATCGAGGCCGTCGGATCCGAGGTGCGGGGCCGCGATATCGGTGAACGCGGTCTGGTGTACCTGTTCTGGACCTGCGGCGTCTGCCGCGAGTGCATGAGCGGGAACGAGAACGTCTGCGCCGCCGCCGGGCGCGTGGCCATGCCGCCGTGCCCGGGTCTGAGTATCGAGGGCGGCATGGCCGAGTACGTGCGGATCCCGGCCACCTCGTTCGTGCCCATCGGCGACCTGGACTTCCTGCAGGCCGCGCCCATCGCGGACGCGGCGCTGACCACCTACCACTCCATTCGCGGTGCGCGCGAAGCGCTTCGGCCCGGCGGCACCGCCGTGGCCATCGGCATCGGCGGGCTCGGGCACGTGGCGCTGCAGATTCTGGACGCCATCGCCGGTGTGCGGGTCATCGCCGTGGACGTCGCGCCCGAGAAGCTGGAACTCGCGGCCGCCTGCGGCGCGGATATCGGACTGATCGCCGGGCCGGACACCGCGAAGGAGATCCTGGAGCTCACCGGTGGCCGCGGCGCGGAGGCGGTCTTCGACTTCGTCGGCGTGAACGCCACCGCCAAGCTGTCCGTGGAGACCGTGGCCCCCAACGGGGCCTATCGCATGGTCGGCATCGGCGACGGCATCCCCGAGATCAACGCCGGACCGGCCGGCGGGCCCGGCCTGCCCTGGGGCGCCTCGGTCCGGAAGTCGCTGGGCGGCACCCGCTCCGACCTGTACGACTGCGTCGGCCTGGCGCAGGCGGGCAAGCTGCGCATCGAGGTCGAGCGCTTCGATCTGGTGGACGGCCCGGATGCCCTGCAGCGCCTGGACCAGGGTCACATCCGCGGGCGCGCGGTCCTGGTGCCCTGACCGCCGGGCCTCAGCCGTCGATCTCGGTGAGGAACTCCCCGACGCGGGTCGCGATGCGATCGGGGAACTCGCCGTTGATGGCGTGGGATGCCTCCGGCCACACCTCGATCCGCGCGGCGGGCAACAACTTTCGCGCCCGAGCCGCGATGCGGTTCGCCCGGTGCACGATGCTGCGCCCGGCGAAGATGCCGAGGAACGGCTTCCCGAGGGCCGAAAGCTGCTGCCGATCGGGCTTTTTCGTCATGGGCAGGAAGGCCGCGAAATCGCGCATGCCCGAGGCGATGAGCCTGCCCTCCGGCGAATCCCGCGGCGTGCGCGCGCCGCCGGAGATCCAGCTCAACAGGGTGTCCCGCCAGGACTCGGGCATGCCGGGCAGGACCGAGCCCAGCGACACCACGATCATCTTCGGGCTGACGCCGCCGAAGACGAAGGGCGAGTCCAGGATCGCCAGCGAGGCCACCCGATCCGGATGGTGCACCGCGAGATTCACCGCCGACCAGCCGCCGATCGACACCCCGAGCAGATGAACCGGGCCGGGTTCCAGCGCGAGCAGGGCCGCGGCCAGCCAGTCGGCCTGTTCCCGGCCGTCGGCGATGGGCGCGCTCTGCACGCTCGCGCCCGGTTCGCCCAGCAGATCGATGGTGATCACGGGCCGCCCGAGCGCGAGCAGACCCGGCAGATTCGACACCCACAGCGGGGTCGCGGACTGCCGCCCCGGCAGCAGCACCAGGGGCGTGCCGGACCCGGATCCGAAACGGTAGGCCCGCACCGTGCCCCGGTCGGTGGGCACGTCCACCGTCTCCTTCGGCGCGGGCAGCAGCTCGAAACCCGCCCCGTAGGCGTCGCGGTAGCGTGCGTACCCGGCCGCGTCGCGGAAGTATCCGACGCGCTCGCCCTTCCATTTCGGGCCCACATTGTGTTCGGGGAACTCGACGATGCTCACCGGTCCAGCATCCCCGTCCAATCCGCGGCTATCAACGAGCACCGGTCCGGGCCGGGTGCGCCGAGCGAGCCGGCCCGCCGATGCCCGGTCGAATTCCTAGTCGAAACGGGCGATCCGCCGTGCCAGCCAGCCGCGCGTCTCCGTGTCCCGGGTGTGCGTGAGCAGTCGCTGCCGGGCGGCGGGCGACAGCGCCATCAGCAGGCCGTCCACCCGATGCCGGGTATGCCAGCCGATGACGTAGCGGACCGCGCCCGCGAGCGCCCGCTGATCGGCCCGCTCCACCGCGCGAGCGAAATCGCGCGGCGTCTCGCAATCGAGGAACTGGGCCGGAATACCCTCGTGCACCGGATAACCCGAGTAGGCGCCGGTGCCCGCGGAATACCAGGTGAGCAGCCGCAGCACACGCGCGACGGCGTCCGGATGCGCGGCGCACAGCAGTTCCCACATCTCGGCGAGCTGGGACCCGGGGAGGCGCCCGCCGGTGCGCGAGGTGTCCAGGAACAGCGGGGTGTACACCTCGAGGGGTTCGGGAACGGCCGCCGCCCATAGTCGTTCGACGCGTTCGGCCTCGGCGGCACGGCGTTCGGCGGCGCGGAACTCACGCAGCGGGCCGGTGACCCCGCGCACCGCGAGCCACTCCAGCGACAGCTCGCCCGCGGCGAGTACCGCGTCCTCGCGCCAGCCCTCCCAGCGCACCGAGTACCCGTGGTGCAGGGTGACCCGGGTCAGGGCCGCGTCCCGGTCGTCCAGGAAGTCCAGGGCCACGTCACCCCAGCACATGCACACGAATCCGGGGAGATCGGCGATGCGCAGCGCCGTGCGCAGTGCCCGCACCGCAACCGGATCGCGCTCGGTCAGCAGCGGCGTGGAATCGCCCCGCATCTCGTGAACCCTGACCCCGCGCGCGTTTACGAGCACCCGATCCAGGGCATCACGATCACCTCTGGCGGACTCGTCCCCGAACGACATACCCCACCCTAAGTGAGTCCGCCCATCGTGGCCCCGGCCTCGTTCAGCACGCAATCGGGTGAATGTTGTCCGTCTGGTTGCTGAACTGGTTCGTACCAGTTGGTGATACGGTGCGATGTGACGCCGACAACTCAGGTCTCGCCCCGAGGCCGAGCGCAGCACCGGGGCAGGACCAGGGTTTCTGTCTGCCGGTTGCATGCGATGGCAAGAGAACAGGCACGAGTGCGAACCGCGTGGTGACCGCTCGCTGCTGAACTGCATTGTTGCCGAGAAGCCAGACATAGGAGACACAGTGGCGATATCGGACCCCCAGCGGGATGGGACCGGACCCGCCTCCGGACGCCGGAGCGCGCTGTGGCGCACCAAGTCCGTCGAGCAGTCCATTCGCGACACCGACGAGCCCGACGCCAAACTCCGCAAGGATCTGACCTCCTGGGACCTCACGGTCTTCGGCGTCGCGGTCGTGGTCGGCGCCGGCATCTTCACCCTGACCGCGCGCACCGCCGGCAACTACGCCGGACCCGCGGTCTCGCTGGCCTTCGTGTTCGCCGCCATCGCCTGCGGTCTGGCCGCGCTCTGCTACGCCGAGTTCGCCTCCACCGTGCCGGTCGCGGGCAGCGCCTACACCTTCTCCTACGCCACCTTCGGCGAACTCGTCGCCTGGACCATCGGCTGGGACCTCATCCTCGAATTCGCCCTGGGCACAGCCGTTGTCGCCAAGGGCTGGTCGCAGTACCTCGGCGTGGTCATGGGCGGGCACAGCCCGGTGCTGAACCTGGGCGCGATCGACATCGGCGGCTGGCACTGGGACGTCACATTCGACTGGGGCGCCGTCCTGCTCATCGCCGTGCTGGCCGTGCTGCTGGCCATGGGCACCAAGCTCTCCTCGCGCGTTTCGGCCGTCGCGGTCGCCATCAAGCTCGCGGTCATCGCGCTGGTCGTCGTGGTCGGCGCTACCTACTTCAAGGTCGACAACCTGAAACCGTTCGTCCCGGAGTCGCAGCCGGTCGAGGGCGGCGCCGAGGGAACGCTGCACCAGTCGCTGTTCTCACTGGTCACCGGCGGCGGGCACACCACCTACGGCTGGTACGGCCTGCTCGCCGCGGCCAGCATCGTGTTCTTCGCCTTCATCGGATTCGACGTCGTCGCCACCGCGGCCGAGGAGACCAAGAATCCGCAGCGCAACGTGCCGCGCGGCATCCTGGGCTCGCTGGCCATCGTGACCGTGCTGTACGTCGCGGTGTCGCTGGTGCTGACGGGCATGGTGTCCTACAAGGATCTGCAGGGCGACGACGCGACCCTGGCCACCGCCTTCGCGATCAACGGCGTCACCTGGGCCAAGAACATCATCTCCATCGGCGCGCTCGCCGGACTGACCACCGTGGTCATGGTCCTGTTCCTGGGGCAGACCCGGGTGCTGTTCGCCATGGCCCGCGACGGTCTGATGCCTCGCAAGCTGGCTCAGACCGGGGCCAAGGGCACGCCCGTCCGCATCACCTACATCGTCGGCGCGATCTGCGCGCTGCTTGCCGGTTTCGTGGACTTCGGCACGCTCGAGGAAATGGTCAACATCGGCACGCTCTTCGCCTTCGTGCTGGTGTCGATCGGCGTGATCGTGCTGCGCCGCACCCGCCCGGATCTCGAGCGGGGCTTCAAGGTGCCGTTGGTGCCGTTCGTGCCGATCCTGTCGGTCATCGCGTGCGCGTGGCTCATGTTCAACCTGTCGGTCGAGACCTGGCTGCGCTTCCTGGTCTGGATGGCGCTCGGCTTCGTCGTCTATTACCTGTACGGCCGCAAACACTCGCTGCTGCGCGCCACGCCGGAGTGACCGGGGCGGGGTAGCTGGTCGGCTGCTCGAGTTCGGTTCGGGTGGTGTGTCGTCCCGGCGGCAACCTGTGGCTCGAGGTGTAATTGCACCTATTAGTGAGAGTTGCGCCACAGGTTTCGCCATCAGCACCACCTCAGCATTCGAGAGGAACCGATCGTGAGCATGCTCCTCGCCGCCGTGCACGACACGTACACGACAGTCGTCGCGCAGATCGGCAATCCGACACCGGAGACCCCGCCGGTGGCGGACAAGCTGATGAAATTGGTCCGCTACTTCACCTGGTTCACCATGCTGTCCGGCGTCACCGCCATCACCTACGGCGGCGGCCGCTTCGCCTGGGAGAAGTGGAGCGGAGGCGGTCTCGAATCGCCGAAGATGGTGGCGGGAGCCATGATCGGCGGCGCCACCGCCACCAGTGCCGGAACGATCATGAATACGGTCATCGGCAGCTGACGCCGACCGCAGTGAACCACCAGCAAAGGGTGCGCCGGAAAGCCGGTGCACCCTTTGCTATTTCAGTAGCTCGATGATCGCCGCTACTTCTGGCCCAGCATCGTGCGCATCTGATCGATCTCCGTCTGCTGGCCGGTCACGATCGCCTTGGCCATCGCCTTCGCGTCGGGGTTCACCCCGTCGGTGAGCTCGGCGTTGGCCATGGTGATCGCGCCCTCGTGATGCTCGATCATCATGCGCATCCACATGCGGTCGAACTCGACGCCCGTCAGCCCCTGCAGCTCGGTCATCTGCGCCTCGGTCATCATGCCGCTCATGCCGCCGTGACCGGCGTGCCCGCCCGCGGTGGCGCTGGGCGCGCCCTTGCCGAAGGCCGTCAGCAGCGCGGTGATCTGCTGCATCTCCGGCGTCTGGGCCTGCTCGACGCTCGCGGCGAGCGCGATCAACTCCGGATTCTGCGACCGCGACGGCACCATGGCCGCCATGTCCACGGCCTGCGCGTGATGCGGGTACATCATCTGCAGGAAGCTGACATCGTCCTCGTCGAAATCGGTGCGGGTCGCGGCCGGCGCCGAGGTGAGGGTGGTCGCGGTGGAACTCGCCGCGGTGACCTGCGAGTCGTCATCGCTGCCGCAACCGGCGGTGACCAGGGCGATCACGGCGGCGCCGGCGATCATGACGGACGTGGTGCGGGTGGCACTGAACATGGCTGTACTCCTTGGGAATCAGCTCGAAATCTGGAAAAGGGCATGCGAGAACCCGGCTCCGCGTGCGGGATACGCGGCGGCGGGGGCGCCCATCAGATCCGCAGGATCGCCAAATCGGCCAGGGTGGGGACCGTCCACGGGGGTGGGCGGGCGTGCTGCGCGCGGGCTTGGCGCGGTGTTTCGCGGATGCCGCCGGGGCGGGTCAGGCCGACCCAGGCCAGCAGGGCCAGGCCGAGGCCGAGCAGTAGCGCGGTCAGGACGAAGACGCAGCCGTGCAGACCGGCGTGCCCGCTGCCGCAATCGCCGCCGCAATCGGGCACGTCGATCGCGGGTGCGGTGCCCTGGGCGTGGAAGAGACCGGCTGTCGAATCCGACGGGCGCGAGACATCGGTGCCGGTCGGGTGCGCGAGTTGCGGGTGATGCGCGGCATCCGCGCCGACCGGGTGCGCGAGTTGCGCGTGCGGCGAGGCATCTGCGCCGGCCGGGCTCGCGGCGTGCGGCTGGTCCATCGGCCCGAGCCGGTCCGGTGACAGGGTGTGATCGGCGGTCGTGCCGTGTACGGCCGAGTGGCTCGCGGACCCGGCGTGATCGGGGGTCGCGGCGTGGCCAGTACCGATGACCAGCGCGTGCATGATCGCGATTCCGGCCAGCAGGGTGAACAGGCCGAACGCCCGGGCGAGCCGGGTAGCGTGCGACCGTTCATCCATCACGCGGCCATTCTATGTGGTCAGGACCGCGCGCGGATCGATACCCCCCGCTGGTATTGCGTCGCGTGGCGCGCCCGGGTGCCGGCGACCCGGGCTTCGGCGGTGCGGGCGGGTAGCCTGACGCCGTGTCACAGCGCGAACTGGTCATCCTCGGAACGGCCAGCCAAGTACCGACCAAGCAGCGCAACCACAATGGCTATCTGCTGCGCTGGGATGGCGAGGGGCTGCTGTTCGACCCGGGGGAGGGCACGCAGCGGCAGATGATCTACGCCGGGGTGTCGGCCACCGACATCACGCGAATCGGCATCACGCACTTCCACGGCGATCACAGCCTGGGCCTGGCCGGGGTGGTGCAGCGGATCAGCCTGGATCGGGTACCGCATCCGGTGGACGTGTACTACCCGGGCTCGGGTGAGGAGTACTTCCAGCGACTGTGTAATTCCACGGCGTATCACCAGACCGCCGAACTGCGGCCGCATCCCATCGCCGAGGACGGTGAACTACCGGCGCACGCCGCGCCTTTCGCGCTGCGCACCGCGAAACTGTCGCATCCGGTCGAGGCCTTCGGCTATCGCCTCACCGAAGCGGACGGACGGCGCATCGTGCCGGATCGGCTGCGCGAACTCGGGATCTCCGGGCCGGTGGTCGGCAGATTGCAGCGCGACGGCGAGGTCGTGCTGGACGGGCGGCGCATCACCCTCGAGGACGTGAGCGAACTGCGCCGCGGGCAGAGCTTCGCCTTCATCATGGACACCCGGCTCTGCGACGGGGTGCACGATCTCGCGGCCGGGGTGGACATGCTGGTCATCGAAGCCACCTTCACCGATTCCGACACCCATCTCGCCACCGAGTTCGGGCATCTCACCGCGGGGCAGGCGGGGGAGGTCGCGGCCAAGGCCGGGGCCCGCACGCTGGTGCTCACCCATTTCTCGCAGCGGTATCGCACCCTCGACGATCATCTGAGCGAGGCGCGGGAGCGGTTCGACGGGGAGATCGTGGTGGCGGCGGATCTGATGCGAATCCCGGTGCCGCATCGGTTGTGAGCGGTGCCGTGCCGCAGCGGTGCGGCGGGCATGATGGGGGCCATGGATGCGCACGAGGAACTCATCGCTCTTGCCGACCGCTACTGGGACGCCGCGCTGGAGGCCGCGCCCAGTGAGGCAACACTGCTGGGGGACAGGCGATTCGACGATCGCATCGAGGATCTGTCCGAGGCCGCCGAACAGCGGCTGCTGAGCACCTGGCGTTCGCTGCTCACCGCGGTCGACGCGCTGGATCCCGAGCGCCTGGACGATCAGGACCGGGTGACCCGCGGCCTGCTGCGCAATGAATTGATCACCGCCGCAGAACATCTGGAGTGGCGGCCACTCGAACTCGCCTCCGATCAGATGTCGGGCGTGCACGCCGGCCTGCTCACCATGGCGCCGCAGCTCAACGCGCCCGAGCCCGAGAACGCCGCGAATCTGGTGCTGCGGTACCGGCAGTTCGGCGGGTTCCTGGCCCAGGCGGTCGAGCGATTCCGGGCCGGGCTGGACGCCGGGCGCACCCCGGCGCGCATCACCATCGAACGCTCGCTCAACCAGCTCGACGGCTACCTGGCCAGCGACATCGCCGTCGATCCCTTCGTCACCTTCGCCGGCCCCGCGGACTGGGCGGGCGAATCCGCCTGGCGCGCCGACCTGGCCGAGGTGACCCGCGAGGTGATCCGGCCGGCCTTCGGCGCCTATCGCGACGCCTTGGCCGGGGAGTTGCTGCCCGCCGCGCGCCCGGACGAACAGCCCGGCCTGTGCTGGCTCGGCGCGGACGGCGCCGACATCTACCGCCGCCTGCTGCGTCAGCACACCACGCTGCCCGACCTGGGGGCCGAAGAGATCCATCAGCTCGGGCTCGACGAACTCGACGGGCTGCGCGCGGAGTACGCCGAGGTCGGCTCGCGCCTGTTCGGAATCTCCGGGCTCACCGAGGTTTTCACCAGGCTGCGCGAGGATTCGTCGCTGCGCTACGCCGACGGCGAAGAGATCATGGTCGACGCCCGCGCCTGCCTGGCGGCCGCGCAGGCCGAAATGGGCAACTGGTTCGGCCGCCTGCCCCGCCGGTCCTGCGACATCCTGCCGGTTCCCGATTTCCTGGCCGCCGACGCGCCCCCGGCCTACTACTTCCCGCCCGCCGCGGACGGCTCCCGGCCCGGCGCGTACTACGTGAACCAGCATGATCCCAAGGGCCGCAACCGCTTCGAAACCGCGTCGGTCGCCTACCACGAGGCGATTCCCGGCCACCACCTGCAGCTCACCATCGCCAACGAGCTCGATCAGCTGCCGCGCTTCCAGCGAATGTCCTTCTCCAACACCGCCTTCGTCGAGGGCTGGGCGCTGTACACCGAACGCCTGGCCGATGAAATGGGCCTCTACCCCGACGATCTCACCCGCATCGGCATGCTCGCCGCCGACTCCTGGCGCTCGTGCCGCCTGGTGGTCGACACCGGCCTGCACGCCAAGGGCTGGACCCGTCAGCAGGCCATCGACTTCATGGTCGCCAACGCCCCCGTCGGCGTGGAGGAGATCCGCACCGAGGTCGACCGCTACATCGCGATGCCCGGCCAGGCCGTGGCCTACAAGGTCGGCCAGCTGGAGATCCGCCGCTTGCGCGCCGCCACCGAACAACGCCAGGGTCCCGCCTTCGACATCAAGACCTTCCACGACCGCGTCCTCGGCTCCGGCTCGGTAAGCCTCCCCGTGCTCCGCGACCTGGTCTCGACCCTCTGACGCTCCGTCCCCGCACGATATCCGCCGGGCGGCCGAGGCACGGAGCGGCCCGTGCAACGTCCGGACGGCAGTAGCGGCGTTCCCCAACGGCGAACGCCCGCTCGGCATCCGGCTTGCCCGCGTTGCCGGGCTCGCGTGCGGTGCCGCCGGTTCGAGGGCTCGGGCGGGCCTTGATTGGTCCCGGACACCTCGGTCCGGGCCCGTTCTTCTTGGAGCGCCCGGCGCAACCTGCCCTCGCGCCTGCGGTCCGAGCCGTACGAACGCCGCGTGCGTGGCAAGCACCAGGCGGGGCCTCGCATCGTTCGGACCAGGGTCGAGGGCGAGGGCTCGGGCGGACTCGAATTGGTCGAGGGCACAGCGGGTCCGGGGGCGGTCGTCCTCGATTCTTCGGCGGGCGGGCTCGGCGTTGCGCGACCCGGTGACGGTTCTGCGTGGGCGGGCTGTTCCACAGGGTGGAAAACGGGTGGTCTCGTGGCCGTGGGGGCGGGCAGGATGCGACTCGTCGACGAGCCGGGCGTGCCGACCTGCCGGAGCGTGCGGTTCGTTTCGTGTGCGTGGGTTGCGCTTGTGGTCGCCCAGCCGTGCGTTCGTTCACCTCCCGCCGGTTCATTCCGGGAAACCGGAATAGCGGGTGGGGCGGGGTGTTCGACTCAGGTGGTGAGTTGGGCTAACGAAAGGGGTTGTCGGTGACGGCTACCGGGTTGAAGTCGTCGATCGGGTTGCGTTCGGAGCGGGGGCCGATCCTGGCGGCCATCATGCTGGCCACCTCGCTGGTGGCGCTGGACTCGACGATCATCGCGACCGCGGTGCTCACCATCACCGATCAACTCGGCGGCTTCTCGCAGTTCCCGTGGCTGTTCTCGATCTATCTGCTGGCGCAGGCGGTGACCGTGCCGATCTACGGCAAACTCGCCGACATGCTGGGCCGGAAGCCCGTCATGCTCTTCGGCATCGCGGTCTTCGCACTCGGCTCGCTGCTGTGCGGGCTGGCCACCTCCATGCTCGGGCTCATCATCTTCCGCGCGGTGCAGGGCATCGGCGCGGGCGCGGTCGGGCCGATGTCCATCACCATCGCGGGCGACCTCTACACCCTGGCCGAGCGCGCCAAGGTCCAGGCGTACCTGGCCAGCGTGTGGGCGATGTCCTCGGTGCTCGGCCCGCTGCTGGGCGGCGTCTTCTCCGAATACATCAGCTGGCGCTGGATCTTCCTGGTCAATCTGCCGCTCGCCGCGGTGGCCGGCTGGATGATCCTGCGCAAGTTCACCGAGGTCGCGCCCCGGCGCAGCCACCGCATCGACTACGCGGGCGCGGGGCTGCTCACCCTCGGCGCCGGCGCGCTGATCCTCGCCCTGCTCGAGGGCGGGCAGGCGTGGGCCTGGAATTCGCCGGTCAGCCTGGCGCTGTTCATCGGCGGCGCGCTCGTGTTGGTCCTGTTCGGCCTGGTGGAGCGGCGCGCGGCGAATCCGATTCTGCCGCTGTGGGTGCTGACCCGCCGGGTGCTGGTGGCCAGCAGCCTGGTGTCGCTGCTCGTCGGTGCGATCCTGCTGGGCTTGACCTCGTACGTGCCGACCTTCGCCCAGGGCGTCCTAGGCACCGGCGCACTGGTGGCGGGCCTGACCGTGGGCGCGCTCACGCTGGGCTGGCCGCTCATGGCCTCGCAGGCGGGAAAGATCTACCTGCGCATCGGATTCCGCAGAACCGCCGTCATCGGCAGCTCGCTCGCCGCGATCGGCGCCGCCAGTCTGCTGCTCGTCGACTCCGATTCCGGGCTACTGCGCGTGGCGCTGGGCTGCTTCGTCGTCGGCATGGGAATGGGCCTGGTCGCGAGCCCCACCCTCATCGCCGCGCAGGCCAGCGCCGAATGGTCCGAACGCGGCGTGGTCACCTCCACCAACATGTTCGCCCGTTCGCTCGGCAGCGCGCTGGGCGTGGCGCTGTTCGGCGCGCTGGTGAACGCGCGCATCGGTGAGACGGATCATCCGGCGCCGGAGGTGCTTTCACCCGCCATCCACGTGGTCTTCATCGGCGTCGCGGTCATGGCGGTGGTCATGGTCGGGGCGGCGGCGATGATGCCGAGCCGCACGATCGAGGTCGCGGCCGGGGCCACGCCCGAGCCGACCGCGCACTGAACCGCCGACCGGATCGCCGACACGCCACCCGCGCGAACTCCGCCACACCGTGGCACGGCCGACGAGTCATCGGCGCGCGAAGCACGGGCAACCCGGCGAATCGCTCGGCCCGATGACGAGATTCGAGCCAATTGGGACGGGTCGGCAATGATCTAGCACACTGTAGGCGTGGTTGAGGTCGAGGATGTATTGAGCCGATTGCGGCGGTATCCCGATGTAGAGGCGGTGAATCTCTACGCGGTCGATGCCGCCGATCGATTGCTGCTCGACGAGGCGGCCGAATTCCTCGCCGCCGCAGGCGATGATCGCGTCGCGGTGATCGACGACGGTTACGGCGCCCTGACCCTGGGCGCCATCGCCGCGCACGATCTACACGGCGTGCGGGTCCACCAGGACCTGCTCACCGGCGAACTCGCCCTGGCCGGCAACGCCCGGCTCGTCGGATTCGCCGACCGCTACAGATCGCACGAGCTAGGTGAGCGGTTGCTCGCCGATGTCCGGGTGGTGCTGTGGCGGCTGCCGCGCGCCCTGGCCGGTCTCGCCGAAACCGCCGATGCCATCGCCCGTTTCGCCGCGCCCGACGTCCGGGTCTACGCAGGCGGCCGGGACAAGTACCTCACCCCGGCCATGAACGACGTCCTGGCCGAGTCCTTCGGCTCGGTCCAGGCCAGCCGGGGCAGGCAGAAGTCGCGGGTGCTGCTCGCCACGGAGCCGAAAGCCATCGGCGAACCCCGCTTCCCGATCCGCAATCGGCTCGAGGAGCACGATCTGGAGGTCGTCGCGCACGGGGCCGCCTTCTCGGGTTCGCGCCTGGACATCGGCACCCGCTTCCTGCTCGACCATCTGCGGCGGATGAAGCCCGATGCCCGCGAAGCCGTCGATCTCGGTTGCGGCACCGGCATTCTCGCGGTCGCGCTGGCCAAGGCCCGCCCCGGCATCCGGGTCACGGCCACCGATCAGTCCGCGGCGGCCATCGCCTCCACCCGCGAAACCGCCGCGGCGAACGAGGTCGCGGACCGCATTCGGGTGCTGCGCGACGACGCCATGTCCGGGCTGCCGGACAACAGCGCCGATCTGGTGCTGTGCAATCCGCCGTTCCACGTCGGCGCGGCCGTGCACACCGGGTCGGCGATCAAGATGTTCCAGCAGGCGGGTCGGGTCCTGCGGCCCGGTGGAGAGCTGTGGACCGTGTACAACACCCATCTCAACTACCGCGGCGTCATGGAACGCATGGTCGGCAAGACCGATGTCATCGGCCGCAATCGCAAGTTCACCGTGACCCGTTCGGTGCGCGGCCTGCACGGGTAGCGGGCGTGCCGGGCCACCGCCCGGCACGCCGAACCAACCGATGAGCACAATGTGGTCATGGGCCGAATCGATCTCCGTATCTTCACCGAACCGCAGCAGGGCGCGAGCTACGACACCCTCCTGAGCGTGGCCAAGGCCACCGAGGATCTCGGCTACGACGCCTTCTTCCGCTCCGACCACTACCTCGCGATGGGCGACGCCGACGGCTTGCCCGGACCCACCGACGCCTGGATCACCCTCGCGGGCCTGGCCCGGGAAACCCGGCGCATCCGGCTGGGCACCCTGGTCACCGCCGCCACCTTCCGGCATCCGGGTGTGCTGGCCATCCAGGTCGCCCAGGTCGACGCCATGTCCGGCGGCCGGGTCGAATTCGGCCTGGGCGCAGGCTGGTACGAGGCCGAGCACGCCGCCTACGGCATCCCCTTCCCCGCCGACAAGTTCCCGCGCTACGAAGAGCAACTGGCCGTGATCACCGGCCTGTGGAACACCCCCGCCGGCGAGAAGTTCTCCTTCGCGGGCGAGCACTACACCCTTACCGACTCCCCGGCGCTGCCCAAACCCGCGCAGGACCGGATCCCCGTCGTCATCGGCGGCATGGGCGCCAAACGCACCCCGCGCATCGCCGCCCGCTACGCCGCCGAGTTCAACGCGCCCTTCCAGTCCGCGCAGGCCAGCGCGGAACAGTTCGAACGAGTCCGCCGCGCCGCCAAGGACATCGGCCGCGATCCCGCCGAGATCACCTTCTCCAACGCCCTGATCGCCTGCGTCGGAACCTCCGACGCCGAGATCGCTCGCCGCGCCGCCGCCATCGGCCGCGAGGTGGACGAGCTGAAGGAGAACGGCCTGGCCGGCACTCCCGACGAGGTCGTCGAGAAGATCTCCGCCTATGCCGCGACCGCGGGCACCTCCCGGATCTACCTCCAGATCCTGGACCTGCAGGACCTCGACCACCTCGAGCTCATCGCCACCCGGGTGATGAGTCAGCTGGGCTAGAACGCCGCAGGGGAGGCGCGAGACGGTAAAGCTCGGGTAAAGTCCGACTGGTCTGATTCGGGGTTGTTGGGAACCTATCCCGTCCCCGGATCGTTGGACTCGGTAGTTACGAGGCCACGGGGACCGTGAGCCACGACTCCAGAAAGGGAAGCGCCTTGCGCACCACCTCGAACCCGGTTTTCAAGAACCTGTCGCCGCAGCAGCAGCAAGGCGGCGGTTACGCGGGCTTCGGCTCGGCTGCCGCTGGAGCCGGACAGTTCGCCAACCAGCAGTACGGCCAGCAGCCGCCGCAGTACCCGGGCTACGGGTACCAGCAGCCGCCGGTGCCCGCCACCCGGCCGATGACCATCGACGATGTCGTCACCAAGACCGGCATCACGCTCGGCGTCGTCAGCATCTCGGCGATCATCGCCTACGCGCTGGTGCACGCCAACAACGCGCTGGCGGCCCCGCTCGCGATCGTCGGCGCCCTGGTGGGCCTGGTGCTCGTGCTGGTCGCCTCCTTCGGCCGTAAGCAGGACAACCCGGCAATCGTGCTGTCCTACGCGGCTTTCGAGGGTCTGTTCCTCGGCTCGCTGTCGTTCATGTTCACGAACGTCTCCTTCGGCGGCGCGGGCGGTTCCGCGCTGATCGCGCAGGCCGTGCTCGGCACCTTCGGCGTGTTCTTCGGCATGCTCGTGGTCTACAAGACCGGCGCGATCCGGGTGACCCCGCGCTTCACCCGCATGATCGTCGGCGCCCTCATCGGCGTCGTCGTCCTCATGCTCGGCAACCTGATCGCCTCGTTCTTCATGGACGGCGGCCTGGGCCTGCGTGACGGTGGCCCCATCGCCATCGTGTTCAGCCTGGTCTGCATCGCGATCGCGGCCTTCAGCTTCCTGCTGGACTTCGACGCGGCCGATCAGCTCATCCGCGCCAACGCTCCGGCGAAGGCTGCCTGGGGCGTCGCGCTCGGCCTGACCGTCACCCTGGTGTGGCTGTACATCGAGATCCTGCGCCTGCTGTCGTACTTCAACAACGACTAGTAGATCGCTGATACGCCGACAGGGCGGGCACCGGAATTCGGTGCCCGCCCTGTCGTTTTCGCATGTGTGCTCACCCCGCGGCGGGCCCGAGGATGTCGGTCGCGACATGGTCTGCACCACACCCGTCGGCGATCACCGCCACACCCACCGAGTTCTCGGTGCGCAGCGCGACAATCGCCTGGTAGGCGGGGGAGTCGTACCACGCCTGTGCCGCTTGGTAATCGGGGAACTCGACGACCACGACGTAGCTGTCGGCCGGCCCCTCCACCGCCCGCTGCTCTCCACCGTGGACGATGAACCTTCCCCCGAACTCGGTGAACGTGGCGTCGATCCGCTTCAGATACTCGACGATGCCGGCGTTCACATCGACATCGTGCAGATGGGCAACGGCGTAAGCGGGCATGATGCCTCCTTATGGGATGCGTGCTCTCCCCAGCCTTCTCGCCCCGTGACGGCTAGTCGATTCCCAGATAGGGAATGAGAAACAAAACAGCCGCGCGACCTGACGGTCGCGCGGCTGCGCTGTGCAGAAGTGAGGGGGGGGGGGGGGGGCGCGCCCCCGTCCGGCCGTCATGGTCAGGACAGGCGCACGTCCGCGGTCGCCAGCCCGAAGATCTTGCGTCCCGCGGACTTCGCGACGATCACGATGACCGCCGACCTGGTCTCCGGGTCGAGCGACTTGACCCGCCCCGTGAATTCGACGGTGCCCGCCGAACCCGCCTCGATGACCGTGTAATTCGACAGCCGGACCCCGTACCGGGTCATCGCGCCGGGATCGCCTAGCCAGCCGGTCACGAACCCCGCGCCCAGGCCCATGGTGAGCATGCCGTGCGCGATCACGTCGGGCAGTCCCGCGAGGGTGGCGACGCCGTCGTGCCAGTGGATGGGGTTCACGTCGCCGGAGACGCCCGCGTAGTTCACCAGATCGCCGCGGGTCAGGCGCACGGTCCGCGCGGGTAGCTCGTCGCCGACGCCGACCTCGTCGAAGCGCAGGGTGGTGCGCGGCTCACGGGTGCGCGAGACATCCGACAGCCCGGCAACGTTTTCCGGGGGCGGGGCGATCCCGTCGTCGCCGGTGACGCCGCCGGCCCGGGACGCGGTGTCGAGCCCGGTCATGATCACCCGGTCGATGGTGTCGCTGACGTCGGTGTTGACGTCCTCACCGGTCAGCCCGACCACGGTGGTGTGCATGACCTGGGCGATGTCGCCGCTCTGATCGAGGAACGTATTGGTGATGGTGAGCAGATCCTTGCCCGCGATGCGGCGCACCGAGGACAGTTCGACGTCGCTGATCAACCGGTCGCCGGCGAGCACCGGCCGGTGCATCTCGAACACCTGATCCGTCTGCACGACCACGTCGTAGCCGTTCATGAGGGTGTCGAGCAGCCTGCGATTGGCCAGCATCGCGGTGGTCGAGATGAAGGTGGTCGGCGCGATCAGCCCGGTGTATCCGAGTTCGGCCGCGGCGGCGTCGCTCCAGTGCGCGGGATTGAAATCCTGCACCGCGCGGGCGTACTCGCGGATCTTCTCCCGCCCGACCTCGTAAAAGTCCTCGACCCGGTAGCGATGTCCCACCAGACCGGCGACGTCGAACGCTGCTTCCACCAAACTCCTCCTCCATCAGGATTGCTACTCACCCGTAACCGGAATCGCCCCAACCGGATTCGCGAGTGAAAACCCACCTTCTCACACAGCGTCCCGGCGGCGACGCGATCCGGGGCATTGCTCGAGTCGAATGGCTGTGACCTGGCGTTTCATTTCTCGAGCCCGGCGAATTCGGCGCGCGCGCGGGCCGTGCGAGGTCCTGAGATCAACGCCCGAAACCGGACTGTGTACAACTGACCCGAAGAACATCCGCGTTCGAGGACGCCAGCGCACCTACCGGAGGGATGATCGTGGCACGGAAAGTGGTCGTCAACATCATTGATGACTTCGACGGCGAATCAACGGCCGACGAGGCCGTCCTATTCTCGCTCGACGGCATCGACTACGAGATAGACCTGTCGAGTGAGAACGCGGCGGCCCTGCGCGAGGTGTACGCGCCGTGGATCGCCAGCGCACGCAAGATCCGCGGCACCACCCGCCGCACCAAGGCCACCGCCACCCCGGCACGTTCGTCGGCGGATCGGCAGGAGAGCACCGCGGCCCGTGAATGGGCTCGCGCCCAGGGCCTGCCGATCTCCAGCCGCGGCCGCATTCCGGTCGAGGTGCTGGAGTCGTATCGGGCCGTCGCGAGTTGAGACAGCCGGCGTGGTGACCCCCGGCCACGGCTGTGCCGGGGGTCCTGCGCGAAAAATCGATGGCGAGCGCTGATTCGCCATTGCTACGGTTGCCGCCGCGCCCGATCGGGCGCGTCCGCGATCGTCGGTTGGAGGAGTGATCTATGACCCGGCCCGCGCCGAGTAGCGCCTCGGAGTGTTGCTTCGGTACGACATATCGCTGCCCGCACCACATCTGCCGGTAGTCACCGGCGTCAGGCGCGCTCGGCCTGCTTCCTGCCAGCATTTCGGCTCACGGCAAGGAGTATCCGAGTTGTCGGACAACATCTCTCGTTCCAGCGGCGCCCACCCGGCGCTGCGTACCTCCACCTTCCTCTGCATGCGCTGCGGGCTCACCGTGACCCTGCTCGGTCCCGGCGGCGAACGGCGCAATCACTGCCCCAGCTGCCTGCATTCGCGCCACACCCTCGATCAGGCCGAGGGCGGCGGTTCCGATTGTCAGGGCCGCATGTCACCGCTGTCGATCGCGGTGTCGCGCACCGGCGAATGGGCACTGGTGCATCGCTGCACCCGCTGCCGCGAACTGGCGTTGCACCCGGTCTGCGGCGACGACAACCAGTTGATACTCATGCGACTGGCCGTCCGCCCGCTGGCCGAGCCACCGTTCCCCCTCGAAGTGTTCGGCGAGCTGTAGGCGCCGGCCATGCCACGCAGGAATACCGCGGCTCCAGGCCGCAGACAACGCGAGAAATCCGTATTGCACGGCCGCGGCGGCGAATTCGGCGACGCGTTCCGCTGCGTCGGCTGCCGCCTCGACGTACCGATCGCGGCGGCAGGTACCGCCCATCGCAACCACTGCCCGCACTGTCTGAGCAGTCGGCACGTGGACCGGATGCCGGGGGACCGGGCCGCGTCGTGTGGCGGCCGGATGCGCGCGGTCGGCCTGACCGTGCGTGCGAACGGCGAATGGTCGCTGGTGCACCAGTGCCTGGCGTGCGGAACGCTCAAGCTGAACCGCACGGCGGGCGACGACAACGCCCGGGCGCTGATGCGAATAGCCCTGCGCCCCTTGGCCGATCCCGGCCTGGGAGTCAGGGCGCTGCGGTCGCTGTGAGGGAGGTGCCGCCCTATCGGAAGATCACAAGTCTGAACTCCATTCACAAACACATAAATCTCGTTATTTATATTATTCTTTATAATATATTGGTGGTTGGGTGTGTGTGTGGGGTGGT